>NZ_BDHD01000067.1:0-9915 GCF_054786075.1 Treponema sp. R6D11
CCTATTGTTTTATCAGCAGCACTAAGAGCTGGTTCACCCGTAGCAACACCTGGTATAATTATTCTAATAACCGTGCTGATGCCGGCGATGATGCCGCCTGTGACTGCTTGTTGATACGATTTAACCCTCGCGCCGGTATCGTCGTTTTGAAAGCTGATAGCGAATTTGACTAACGCGTAGCCAAGTAGCGCAACGCCAAGACCGACAACCCAGCCGAGCAGTTTATTAATCCATTCGTTAATGCCTTCGTTTCTTCCCATAGACCCCCACCATGCTAAATCACCTGAGCCGGCGAAATAATTTGTAAGATTAAAGCTAACGACTAGCTGGATCATAGCGCCTGTAACAGCCATTTGTACGCCTTTTGTTTTCTCTTCTGGCTTGTCCTGCCCGATACCGATAGCGATTTTATATGCGCCAAAGATAGCCAAAACCGGAGCAACTAGGCCGAATACAAACCTGATAATGCTCCATGCGAGCTTACCCGGGCTATCTGCCTCCAAAACACCGTCCGCGAAAACCGGAGTTGCAAGCATGCTAAACGCGCAAAGAGAAACAAAGATTTTGCTTAAAAAATTAGTATTAAATTTATCAAATATTTTTTTCATGTTGTTCCCCTTTTTAGAGCCAAAAGTGATACAAACGAAGGGCATAGATTGCGCCCCATACGCCTATATAATAATTATAACATATTTCGATATCTTCCGCAACATAAAAGCGACTTTTTTTGCCAAGTTTTGTCATATTTAACATAAATTTAACATAACTGATAAAAAATTACCTGTTTATTTAATTTTATGCTGCGAAATCATCAAAATTGCAATAAAAAAGCGCCCTATAAGGGAGCGTTAAAATCATATTATTATTTCCAACGCCCCAGGGTGAAGTTAAGAATAATCACCAAGAAAATCGGGAATATCTGCACGAAGAAACCCGCCAATATAAGCAAAATTCCCTTATGCTTGCCCTCTTTGCCGTCTTTTGCGAACGAAATTATATAATGCGCAAAACCCCATAGAATGATAGCTTCAGCAACAGGCGTGAGAGCGTCTGACAACACATTATTTGCCATAATAGGGTATGAACTCACATATCTTTGTAGCCCCATCATTCTTAAAGATCCAGTTATTGGATCGATAAACATGAGCGGGACAGCCAAAATCGCAGTCGCTAATATGCAGAATGTTATGCCGTCTTTTCGGTTTTTATTAACTTCTTCGTCCGTAAACGAGCGCGCGATTTGGTATACGCCGAGCAAAAACATCGCGCCTGAAATGATATAATAAATTTGAACAATAAGCCCCGAAAGCGGGTTGTGCCCTCTCTCAGGCGCAGGGGTAGCAGTTGGTCTCGGAGTGTTCGTTGGGGGCGGAGTTATTGTTGGGGTTGGCGACACAGCCGCAACTACGGTCGGTGTTGGTGTAGGGGTAGGCGAAGGAGTTGCTGTCGCTGAAGGTTTTGGTGTGGGAGTTGGTGTAGGTGGCGGAGTATAGTTCGGCGAAAAAGATGTCAAAGAAATAGTTTTACCCGTAGACGCACCCCAATACATCCCAAGAACTTTTTCAGGCATAGCGAAGGTTATCGTAATCATCGACGATTCTGCGATAAAAGTGCCCGCCAAGTTATATTCCCTAATATAAATGGTGTAACTTAATTGATTCTTAAGAATATTAGATCCAAAAATCGCTAGCAAATCGAGATTTATTGTAAATGATGACCCACCGGAAACATTTGTCGTATATTGACCAGCACCTGCAAGCATACCGTAAATATTTTTCTTCGGGAAAGCAGAAGCTCCACCAGGGTTTACAATCACTTCATATCTAGGCCCGCCATTCCCAACCCCGTTTATTTTTATCGTAGCGTCTTTAACTTTCGATCCATTTGCGTCTAGTTCGTATTTCGTCTCTACAGTGCTTAAATTTACTGTTCCAAGCGCTGCCTGCGCGGGAATCATAGCGGCGATAGACAAAAAAAGCGCCATCATAATGGATATGACGCTAAATTTATTCAGTTTATTATTGCGCTTTTTCATGGTCGCCACCTAGTTTATTTAAACTCGTTGAAAAACTTATCAAGCAGATCGTACGGCGTTTTCAAGTGGTCGCGATAATCGTATTTTTGCGGACCTTTGCCGTCGTATAACATATCATAATTAGGGTGTTTCTCAAGTTTTATCTTCTCTGATTTAAACGGTTTCATACCGCGCATCATCAGGATACACTCTGTATCAGGCATTCTGCCAATTTCGTCTGGGAACATAAGCTCGCGCCCATGGATACCAAAGTTGATGTTCGTTGCCTTGTTTTTACCACCATTAACCGACGTCGTCTTCGTGTCGATCGTTTTCTTGCCGAGGCGTTTTGAGATATACTCAAGCGTCGATTGCTCTTGACCGCCTAAGAATAGCATAGTATCGCAGTTACCGGTTATGCTCTCCCACGAATCTTTATAAATCGCTTTAAGCTGAGCTAAGTTTTGGATAATGATGCTTGCGGAAATCTCGCGAGAACGCATCGTCGCCAAAATCTCCTCGAAGTTAGGTATGCGCCCAATGTTCGCAAATTCATCAAGGATAAAGCGCACATGAACTGGCAATCTTCCGCCGTAGTCGAAATCTGCCTTCATATATAATGCTTTGAATATCTGGCTATACATCATCGCTACGATGAAGTTATATGTATCATGCGAATCAGGGACAACGACGTATAGCGCCGTCTTCTCATCGCCGAGCTTATCAAGCTCTAAATTATCGTCGATTGTTAGCGCGCCGATGTCGCGAATGTTGAAAGGCGCGAGACGAACAGAGGTCGAAACCAAGATGGATTTCGCCGTTTGCCCAGCCGCCTGCTTAAAGATTGCATACTGCTTCAAAGCAATGTGCGTCGGGTCTTTTTCTTCTAATATCTTGAATAACCTGTCCAAATCTGATTGGTATGTCTCGTCGCTCTCGCGAACTTCCGCAGCGCGCAAAAGCTCCATAATCATAGAGAAATTTTGCTCGTCCGCCGGCGCTTCATACCATAAATAATACACCAACGCCTGCAACAGCGCAGTCTCGGCTTTTTCCCAGAACGGGTCATTCGATTGCGCGCCCTTTGGCGTCGTGTTTTTGATCAGCGTTCTAATCAAAGTTAAGACATCATTGTCTTCTTTTATATATGCAAACGGATTGTAGCAATTTGAATGCGCCATGTCGATCAAGTTAAATACTTTGATTTTGTAGCCCATGTCTGCCAATAATCCCGACGTTGAGCTTAAAAGCTCGCCTTTAGGGTCAGTGATTACATATGATGTGTTCGATTGCATAATGTTAGGTTTTGCAAAGAAACGGGTTTTACCAGAGCCAGATCCACCGATTGTCAGTATGTTAAGGTTCTTTCTCGTCATTCTTTGGTCTGTACTCATTCGCTCTGTCTGCGTGAATAAGACGTTGTTCGCAAAGACAGGGTCGATAAGTGGCGCTATATCAGCATGCACGCCCCACTCGGCGGTACCATGCTCCTTGCCCTTCATTAAGTTCTTCTTGTTCATTTCATACCATAATATACACAAGAACGCAACCAAAGAGGTGATGCCTGCGAATTTCATGGTTTCGTTTGAAAAAACTAATAAAGCTGGGTTTTTAATAAAAAGAGGTATAGCTTTTGGCAAATAATCCAGCATAGCAGAAAAAAGAGCCGCGCCGTCGCCGGCAGGGCGTGTGATCCAAATCATGCCGATTATAATGCCAGCATAAGCCGCTAAAAGAACCCCGACAAACTCGAGGGATAACCTTTGAATATTCTTGCGTATCCATTTTAGCATCTTATGTGAATTCCTTTCGATGTTGCTATCTTTAAGTTCTTAATTTAGACCGGGAACAATAGTGGCAGCACTTTTTGCAATTGATTCTGCAAGGACTTTTTCAACAGCAGGTGTACTCATTATTGCTTTAACCGCTGAGTTTTGCTCGGCAAGACTATTTAAAGCCTCTTTGCCGCCAGGTTGTGCTACTATTTCTTGAGCCTTGGTAGCGAAATTATTTTCAAGAGATGATTGAATGTCAAGCGAGCCGCCCGGTGCCATTGCAGAAGTTGGGACAACTGTGCCAAGCTCACCTGCTGGAGTTTGGGATCTGCATAATTCAGGTTGTTTGCTATGTTTATTTGCTATAGTTTCAAGCTCTTTTAGTTGCGCTCCTAAACCGCTTTTGTCGCCAGTTAGGTCCTGCGCAGCTTTCATTTCTTTTGCAACTTCTTGTTGTTGTTCAATCGCTTCTTTTCCTGCCTCTGGACCCTTATCGGCTTGCTCTTGGATTTTTTGTTCGGTTGTTTTCTCTTCAGCCTTTTTCTCTTCAGCCTTTTTCTCTTCAGTCTTAACTTCCTGCGCCTTTTCTTCAGGTTTTACATCTTTGCCTTCAGCTTTTGCAGGATCCTCTTTATCTAGAGGTTTCTCTTCAGCCTTTTTCTCTTCGGTTCTCTCAACTTTCTCGGCCTCTGTTTTTTCTTTTTCAAGAATATTTTCGCCAATAGCTAATTCGCCAAGGTCTCCTTCTCGAAAATCGAACTCCGGATTTTCGCCAATCTCAAGCCCGTTAACCTTCGCACCTAATGCTTCTTCAACTTTTTTATCTAAGCCCAATTCTCCTTTTCGTGCGCCAGCCATTCTTTCGGCACGCGCATAAATCTCTTGCGCTTCTTTGCTTAAATCTTCTATTCCAACACTCTTTCCTGCAGCTTCTAACCTCTCTATTTCTTTAGAAAATATTTCTATATCTTTTGCCGAAATCTGGTGTAGAGTCTCTTCCCCTCTTTGCGCAGTATATACGCCTTCTTTCCACAACGCAGGATCCGCCTGCGCTGGATTTTGTATGAAGGTTGCGTAATCCTTCTCGCTCATAGCTTCAATTCGGTCGTGATTACGTTCCAAAGTAGCGCTCGTGTTGATATTACGCGAGATTGACTTTTTAAGAGTTGTTTCTAGTGCTAACTCATTATCAGTTAAAGCTCTTTGACCCTTAACTTGTTGAAGAGCGTCATACTCTTTTTGGAATATTTCGGTCTGCTTTTCTAATACGGCTTGCGTTTTTGCCGTAACATCCAAAAATTCAGCTTTTGTAGCTGGCATTTTAGCTGCTGCTTCTCTTT
Organism: Treponema sp. R6D11; assembly: GCF_054786075.1. NCBI lineage: Bacteria > Pseudomonadati > Spirochaetota > Spirochaetia > Treponematales > Treponemataceae > Treponema > Treponema sp. R6D11. Next base: position 5,130 of record NZ_BDHD01000067.1, read on the forward strand.
TCGCTTTTTTCTCTTTCATTGGACCTGAAATCATCATTTTGTAAGGCCAATAAAACTGCATAAATTTGCCGAAAATCGCACTCGGGGTCGTTTTTTGGGCGACCTCTTTCCCCATGTCTGTGTCTGCCATGTTAATCCCCCCTTAACGGACTCTACTTCCTATAAATTGCGTTAATTTATTTAAAGTTCCTTTGTCGTACGCTCCCTCACGTTCAAGCATTTTTGCAGCATGAACAACCTTCTCCACGCCCTCACGTCTAATAAGGTCATCAGCTTTTGCTAAAGCATTGGCATCTAACTTTTCGCTTGTGCCATATTGTTTGAAGCCTTCGAATAGCTCGTCGTCCTCTAATATTTGCCACTTAACTTCTCTTGCCGATGCGTCCACTTCATCAATCAGCTTTTGAGGAGCTTCGATGCCGGTTTTTTCTTTCGTCTTTTCAAACATAGCAAGTTCCATGAAACGTCTTTCGTGCTCTGTCGCAGCGAATGCCTCGTTATCTTTTAGGACGTAGTTGAATAGTTTGTCCATCTCTTCATAAGCAATTTCTCTTTTTGCAAACTCTAGCTCGTATGCTTGCTCTTTCGCAAGAGTTTCGGCGGTTTGCCCAAATTCAGGAGACTCGATCTTTTTCAAAAAGTCTTCTTGAATTGAACGCAAATAATCCGCCTTGCTTTTATTAGCAGGCAGAGAATCATCTTGAGTTAGTTTTTTTATTACTTCTATTGGTATATCTGCTGACATTTTACACGTCCCCCTAAAATTACACTATATAGTATATTTTAACAGGTTTTTCCAAAAAAGTCAAGTTAAATAATGTTAAAATTGTGTTACAAATGCGTGTTTTTCAAAACTTTAACATAAATTTAACATAACTCAACAAAAAAGAGCCAATTGCGGCTCTTAAAAATCATTTATACAACTTTTATGTCTGGTAAATTTCTAAATTTCTCCGCGTAATCTAGCCCAAACCCGACGATAAATTCATCTTCGCACTCTAGCGCGCGATAGTCTAGCTCAAGAGGATATGTATGCGGGACTTTTTTCTCAAGCAAGACGCAAGATTTAACTGAATTTGCATGTGAATATTTCTCTAGCAGGAAGTGCATCGTCTGCCCACTGTCGTAAATATCATCGACTATTATGACGTTCTCCCTCGCGCCGACCTCGCGCGTTTCATATCCAAACTCTAGCTTTCCCGCCGATTTTCCCACGCCATAGCTTGCAACCTTAACGAACACAACATTCGCGTCAACGTCTTTTATTCTCTGTAAAAGCTCGGCAAAAAACATGAACGCGCCTGACAAAACGCAAACAAATGTCACCTCTTGCCCAGCATAATCACGCGAAATCTCCCGAGCGACTTTTGCAATCGCCTTTTTAATTTTTCTCGATTTTATTAAAGTTCTCATGGTCTTACAGTAGGAGATGGTGTTGGAGTAGGTGTCGCCGTAGGGGCTAGCCTGCCGTTAGATAGCACGAGCGTTATAGTTGAAAATTCTTTGATTTTTTCGTTATATCCTGGGCTTTGGTTTATAACCGTTCCCGCTTTTTCGCTGCCGTCAACATACGTTGTTGAAACGACTAATTTTTTCTCATCCGCAAGCCTTTTCGCCGCATCGAGAGATAGCCCAATGAAGTTTGGCATTTTGATATCTATTCCGTTTTTGCCTGTGCTGACAACGAGTTTAACGGTCAAACCGCTAGTTATGGTCGACCCAGCCGTCGGTGTCATTTTTAGGATTAATCCTTCAGCGACATCTGCTGAGCTTTCTTTTTCAGTAGTAAATTTAATGCCCATTTCTTGCAGTATTTGCTTCGCGGCTCGCTCGTCTTTGTTAATCAAATCTGGCAAAATCAAGTCTTTAATGCCGTCTGAAACAACAACGTGGATCTCGATCGGTGCGCGGACGGTTCTGCTTGCCGCCGGCGTTTGCTCGATGATAGAATCTTTGGCTATTTTCGCATCGCTCCGTCTGCTATCGATTATTATTTCGATGTCTTTATTATCTTTATATGCCTCTTTAACGACCTCTATATTTTTGCCGACTAAATCTGGCACAACAACGTTTCCTCTGCCGCCGAATGCGCCAGGGAAGAATGCGTAAACTAAGAACAGTAGCCCCAAAACGCCGAAAATGCAGCCTGATATTAATCCTGCTTTGTTTAATTTTTTAACATTTTTATCGGTTATAATCGCGTCGCTCGCGCGTTCCTTTTTGACCGGTACATACGCTGGAGCAACATCATCGTCGCCCAATAACGCCTCTATACTGTTTTGTTTATCAGTCGATATTTTTTGTGTATATTCCGGCGCGTTCAATTTCTTGCCCATAGGAATAAGGCTATCTGGCGCGCGAAGAGCAATTTTAACATCCTCTAACATTTCGCTTGCAGTGCTGTATCTAGACGCTCTGTCTTTCGCAATAGCTCGCAATATAATTCCGTCTAGCGCAGGAGGGATATCTGAGTTTACCTCACTCGGCGGAACTGGTTTGTTGCTGATGTGCATCATTGCAACTGAAACTGCATTGTCTCCATCGAACGGAACCGAGCCTGTTAGCATCTCATACATCACGATGCCAAGGGAATAAATGTCGCTCTTTTCGTCTGTGTGTCTGCCTTTTGCTTGTTCTGGAGATAGGTAGTGCGCAGAGCCTAGAGTGTCCCCCCCGCCGATTTTAACAGTTTTTGAGCTAACCGCGCGAGCGATACCAAAATCCATTATCTTAACAACGCCGTTTTGCAAAAGCATGATATTCTGCGGCTTAATATCCCTATGAATCACGCCTTTGGCATGCGCATGCGCAAGCCCTTTTAGTATTTGCAATATATACGAGCAGGATTCCTGCCAGCCAAGATGTCCGTTAGCTTTGATATAGTCTTTTAGTGTAACCCCGTTTAAATATTCCATAACGATGTAGAAGATATCTTCTTCCTCGTCATTGCCGACGTCGTATATGCCAACTAAGTTTTGGTGGGATAGCGATGCCGCTGCGCGTGCTTCGGTTATGAAATTTTGGATGAAATCGTTATCGTTGTTAAACTCCTTGCGCAAAACTTTGACCGCTACATTGCGCCCCAAGAGTTTATCATAGCCTTTGTAAACAATAGCCATGCCGCCATTGCCGATTTCTTCTAAAAGTTCGTACCGTCCCCCGATAATTTTGTTGATCATAATTACACCTCTATATGTTATATATTACTATTATGCTTGCATTATCTTTGCCATAACGGCTGACTGCCAAATTGCTTATCGCTTCTGCCGATTGCCCCTGACGCATTAGCTCGCCAAGTTCGACATCCGTTATACCATTATAAATCCCGTCTGTCATGAGTGCGACGCTGTCTCCGCGCTCTAGCTCAACTTTATAAACATCCGCTTCAACGGATTTGTCCGTCCCGATAGCTTTTGTCAATTGTCCGCGGCTAGGATGCTTATCTTTCTCATTCTCTGTTATCCCGCCTAAGTCAAGCAACTCTTGAACGGCTGTGTGATCTTTTGTGATTTGCCTGAATTGGTTATTACGCAAGATATACGCCCTGCTGTCTCCAACGCTGGCAACATATAAATTATTATCCGCGATTTTTGCAACAACGACAGTCGTCCCCATGCTCTTGTTCTCGCCGATTGCAAGGCTATAGACAACCTCGTTTGCTTCAAAAATAGCTTTGTACAGCCCTTCTTCGATATTTTCTTTACCCTTTCCCACCGCCATTTGAATCGTGGTGACGCAAGCGGTCGAGGCTACTTCCCCGCCGTTTTCCCCGCCCATACCGTCGGCTACGACGAAAAGATTTTGTTTCTCATCGCAAAAAATAGCGTCTTCGTTAGTCGCTCTATTGCCCTTGTTTGAGAAACCTGTGATTTGCATTTTTCCTCCGCTAGCTATTTGCTCTTAGCTGCCCGCAGGCCGCATCTATATCTTGCCCTAATTCTCGTCTTGTGTTCGCTATTATGCCTCTTTTTTTCAAAGACTGCCAAAATTCTTTTGAACGCTTGCTTCTCTTAAACTCCGCATTTGGCACTTCGTTATAGTTAATCAAATTAACCGCTGAGTTCGAATTTTTCAAGAAGCTTGCAAGCCTTTGCGCGTCCTCATCTGTGTCGTTTATCCCGTCTAAAAGCAGATATTCATAGTAGACTCTTCTGCCTGTTGTTTTAGCATAATTTCTGCATGTTTTTATAAGTTCTTCTATCTTATAAGCTTTCCCCACTGGCATCAATTTCTTACGAACTTCGTCCGTCGTCGCATGCAGGCTGATCGAAAGCGTTATCGGCAGTTTCTCTTTTTTTAGCTTCTCGATCTCTGGTATTAACCCGCAGGTTGATAACGATAAAGCCCGATAGGATATATTTACATGCCATTTATGCGATATTATCTTTAGAAAATCTAACACGTTTTCGAAATTATCAAGCGGTTCGCCCATGCCCATAAGCACGATATGAGACACGCGTTCAGGCAAAGTTTTCGAGATTTCCATAACCTGACTGACCATCTCCGCCGTGGTTAGATCTCTTTTAAATCCTAAACAACCCGTTGCGCAAAACTCACAACCCATTTTGCATCCAACTTGCGTTGAAATGCATAGGGAATATCCGTATTTATAGTGCATCGCGACAGCTTCAACAGCCTCGCCGTCTTCCAGCCTGATTAGGAACTTTTTCGTCCTGTCATCGCTGGATATTTGTGTTTTTTCTATTATAACATTACTAAACTTAAAATGCAAGCCTAAATTCGACAAAAAGTCTTTTTTCAGGTTGGTCATTTCGTCAAAAGAGGT
>NZ_BDHD01000068.1:0-9853 GCF_054786075.1 Treponema sp. R6D11
ACTCTGCCTCGAGCGGGTTGATCAAGGATTACTATGCATGCTATTTTTGGGTCATCTGCTGGTGCAAACCCTGCAAAGGAAGCGATGTATTTTGCCTGCCCACGAGGTTGTTTTTCACTAGTTCCTGTTTTCCCAGCAACTCTATAACCTGCGACATATGCGTTTGAACCCGTTCCATCGCTAACAACTTTTTCTAAAATATCTTTTAAAGTGTCTGATGTTTGTTTTGAAACTATTTGTCTTAACATCTCTGGTTGTTTTTCTGATATAACATTTCCGTCATCGTCAACGGTTTTCTTTAGAATGTGTGGCTTCATGTATTTTCCGCCGTTTGCAATTGCTGAAACGCCGGCAATCATTTGGATTGGTGTAACGTTATTTGATTGCCCGAATGATGCAACGGCTAAATCTAGTTCGGTATACTCTTTATAATGCATACCTACGGCTTCGCCAAGTATTTCTATTCCTGTTTTTTCTGTGAAGCCGAAGCCTTTAAAATATTTATAGAAATTTTCTCCACCGATGCGTCTGCCCAGCTCAATGAAAACGGGGTTGCAAGAATTTTTAACACCGTCGACAAAAGTTTGGTGCCCATGTCCGGCTGATTTCCAGCATTTGATTCGCCTATCCGCGACTTGTACGCTACCGCCACAGGAAAAGGTATCATCTAATTTTACTACATTTTCTTCCAGAGCCATTGCTGATGTGAAAATTTTGAATACAGAGCCTGGTTCATATGTATCTACCACGCCTTTGTTTCGGCGAAGTTTGGTTAGATATTCGTTTTTCTTAATTTTTTGTTCAAGAGCGGGAAGAGCTGAGATGCTTTGTAGAAATGAGCTATCAGTTATTTCAAATGGTTTATTTAAATCGTATGTTGGCATGGTTGCCATAGCTAGAATTTCGCCGGTTTTGACGTCCATTACGATGCAAGACGCGCCTTGTTCTAAATGGTTGTCAACATAAGCGGTTGATAAGTGATTTTCGACAAAGTGTTGAATATTTTCGTCGATAGTTAAGACGGCATTGACTCCGTTTTCTGGTGCGATTAGTTTTTCATAGTCGAAAGGCATATCCACACCTGAGACGTTTTGGGCTGAAATAACCCTGCCAGCAGTTCCTTTGAGATCAAAATTTAGAATAGCTTCGATGCCTTCAAGCCCGTCGTTATCGGTTCCGACAAAGCCAATAACTTGAGAGGCGGAAGAACCGTTCGGATAATATCTTTTCGTGTCTTCATCGATTTTAATGCCGACAATTTTGTTATCGGTTATATATCTACGTATTTGGTCGGTTTCGTTTTTATCTACTTTTCGCTTAATGATTTCGTAGTAGCTGGATTTTGTTAATTTTTTGTATACTGCATCTTTGTCAAGATCTAGAACCCCAGCAAGTTTTTCTGCTATCATATCTGCTGTTATTCCGTGCTTTTTATTTTCAATTATTTGGTTTGGCGTAACAGAGACTGCTTCGGCGGATATGCTTTCTGCTAAAACCTGACCCGCACGATCAAGAATTTTGCCTCGTTTTGATGCTATAACTCTATCTTTTGTTTGTTGCTCTAACGCTTGCTCGCTATACCACGAACCTTTAACGACTTGTAAACAAAAAAGACGTAAAATTAAAATTGCGAATAAAACAAAAAACGCAATACAAAAGCCTGTCATAGCTTTGCGTATTTTTAAGTTTGATTCATTGGTCAATTTAATTTACATCTCCTTGTTAAAATATAAAATATTCCTTTATACTGTTATATAAATATATTGTTGAGGTTTTTATGTTATGAATAAAATTGTTGGTGTAGGAAGAGGCTTTTGCAGTGTTTTGCACGATGATATATTGCGAGTTATCAGCTTTTCGCATGCCATAGCTTGTGGCTATTGCGTATATGTTGCTTCTGCTTAGTTTATTTTCTAATTCAATTTTTTCTGATTCAAATTCTCGTGTTATGTTTTTTAGATAAACATTTTTTTTAGATAAGTATGAGTTGCACTCGCTCAAGGCGAGGGCTTGCCAACCTAGAGCTGCTACCACGAAGAAACATAATAATACATAACTAAAAGTGCGCCGGTTTTTATTTTTTCTTTCGACAGCGTGGTTTGCTCGCTCTAGTTTATGTTTTTCAATTGAGGCAAATTTTCTTTTTTGGTGCATTTTCAGTCCCCTAATTTTTCTATTACTCTTAGTTTTGCAGATTTTGCTCTAGGGTTGTTTTTAATTTCTTTATTACTTGGTATAATTGGTTTTCTAGTTATTATATTGAATTTTTTAACGTAGCCACAGGCGCAATATGGTAGGTCTTTTGGGCAGTCGCATGCGCCGACGAGATTTTTGAAAGAGTTTTTAACTATTCTGTCTTCCAATGAATGGAAAGTTATAACTGCCAGTCTTCCTGAAGGATTTAGGGTGCTTGCGAAATCATATATTACTTGTTCGAGCGTGTCCAGCTCGTTGTTGACTGCGATTCTCAGAGCCTGGAAGACTTTCTTTTCTGGCTTTTTTGACGTGTATAAATATTTTTTTGGTAGAGAACTATGGATGATTTTTACTAGTTCGCCCGTTGTTTTTATTGGGCGGCTATCGATTATGTTTTGGGAAATCCTTTTTGCATATTTTTCTTCGGCATAGTTCCAAAAGATTTTAGATAATTCGCCTTGTTCATATGAATTTATTATTATCTCAGCTGTTAGTTCTTGCGTTTGATCCATGCGCATATCTAGAGGAGAATCAAAACGATAACTAAATCCTCGTGCTGGTTCGTCGAATTGGTATGAGCTTACGCCTAGATCGAGTATGGCGCCGTCGATTTTTCTATTGCCCAGAATGCTTTTTATGTTGGAGAAATTGTCATGAATGAATTCTACATTTCCTTTTAATTTTTTGCTTGCAGATTTGTGCGCGTCTTTATCTCTATCTATGGCGATGAGTTTTGCATCTGGCGCAGTTTTTAATAGCAGACTGGAGTGTCCGCCTCCGCCTAAGGTGCCATCGACATATACGCCATCATTTCGCGGGTTTATGGCACTAACGGTTTCTTCTAAAAGTACGGTTTTATGTATGAATTCCATTTTCATAATACTATCACTATTATTACAGTTTGTCAACAAAAAAGCCAGCTTTGTAACATTTTTGCAATATAAAACCAGCAGAATTTTCTGCTGGCTATTTTTTATGTACTGTTGTTTATCTACCTGCTGGCATTTGTGGTGTTGCAGGAGGGATATTTGATTCGGCAGGTTGCTGAGGAGAAGGGCCTTTTTCGCCACCGTCGTCGATTTCTGGAGGCAATGTTCCTGGGTCGTCTTTTTTTGGAGGGTCTGTTGGAGTTACAACTGGTGGAGGATTTGTAGATGTTCTAGTGGTCGGTTTTCTGCAACTGGTTAATAGTATCGCGCTGGTCACAACAACGACGGCTGTTACAACCGCGGTTAAAACTCTTTTGCCTAAACTTAATCTAGGCTTGAAGCTTCTTACATATTTATATCGTCTTTGCCCGTGAAGAGATTGTCTAACGCTTGGTTTTGGCGCGTCTGGAATGTTCATCGCGTGCTCCTTTTATGTAAGGATTTGTTACTATTATTATAACATATATAGCTAAAAAAGTCAAGAAATATGCTTGACATGCGTTAATTTTTGTGATATAATGCTTAGGCGTGTGCTACGGAGAGACCCGTTAATCTTTTTAAGGCACAGAGTATAAGTTAAGGAGAAAGAATTAGATGTCTACATTCATGGCAAACGAAAGTAATATAACCCCGTCTTGGCACGTTATTGATGCTAAGGGTAAGGTTCTTGGCAGGCTAGCAACAGAGGCTGCGACTTTGCTTAGAGGGAAACACCTACCAACATTCACACCTCATGCTGATTGTGGCGACTATGTCGTTGTTATCAACGCTAAAGATGTTGTTCTAACTGGTAAAAAACTAGAACAGAAGAAGCATTATTGGCATACAGGTTGGATCGGCGGTATTAAGGAAAGAAAATACAAAGATTTATTAGAAAAAACTCCGGAGAGAGTTATCGAATATGCTGTTCGTGGCATGCTGCCTCATACGTCTCTTGGCAGAAAACAGTTTAAGAAACTAAGAGTATATGCTGGTGAAGAGCATGATCATGTTGCACAAACAGGAGGAGCGAAATAATGGCAGAGAAGAAAGCAAAATATTTTTATGGCACAGGAAGAAGAAAATTTTCGACTGCACGAGTTCGTTTATATCCTGGCAAAGGAGAAATAAAAATCAATGATAGAACATTCGAAGATTATTTTCCATTAGATACTTGCCGCCTAATAGTGGAGCAACCTTTGGTGCTTACTAAAACAAAAGGGCAATATGATATAATTGTCAATGTTCGCGGTGGTGGAATCACTGGTCAAGCTGAGGCTATTCGCCATGGTATCACAAGAGCGCTTTTGGAAGCTGACGTAGAGCTTAGAAAAGTTTTGAAAGATGCTGGCTTTATAACACGCGACCCTCGCATGAAGGAGCGCAAAAAATACGGTCTTAAAGCTGCTAGACGCGCACCACAGTTCAGCAAACGTTAATAATAAGAATTATAAAAACCGCCAAACGGCGGTTTTTTTGTGTTATGTTAGTTTTCTATTTCTATAAAAAAGTCTTCGGTTAGCTCGAAAAGATCTAATAACTGTTTTGAATAGTGTACTGCTCGTTCTGCTGAAAAGCAAGTTTCGCAAAAATAGGCTGTGGATCCAATTTTTTTGGCTGAGGTTATTAAGTTAGCTTGTTTTGATATTGTAGGGTCTTTGCCGTCTGGATTACGTACGCTAGTTGATTTATGTATTAGATTTTTGCTACAAATATCTTCAAATCTGTTTGAATCGACATCTATAAGGATTCGGCATATGCTTTTAAACAGTTCACCCCAGTTAGAGACTTTTTTAGACATGCTTTTATAAACAATGCTGACAGGTTTGGTGCCTGTTGGGCTATCAATATCAGCAAATGGATATAGACCGTCATCGAGATTTTCTTCAGCGACTGAATTAGTTTCGTATGGTTTTGTTCTGTTTAGCGGTGCAGTGATAGCAGATAATGCGTCTTGTGAAAGAGATTCGTTTCGTTGAATTACACTTTCTTTATTCCAAGAAGGGTAGGCTGCAACTCTTTGTGTAATTAAAATATCGCTATTCTTATAATTAGAGCGTTTATCAGGCCAGGGCTTATTTGATAGTGAGGAATTGCCTGGACCGGAGATAAGAGTCAAATTGCCTAGTTTATTTAAGCAATCGGTATGTATATAGTTAGCGATTTCGTCTCCTCCAAGATATTTTTTCCACCATGCTGTCAGTGTTTGAGGCAAAATATGTTCTAAAGTTAACTGACTAATTGGTATATAGACCGGATGAAAGGCATTATGATATAAAATCTTATATAGTATAGCCTTTGCAACATCCTTTCGAATAGGTTCTTTTAGTCTAGTTTCAAACTCGGTATTGTCAGGAAAACGCCCTGCTGGTGTTGAACTATTTGAAAGTTCGAATAAAATATCGTCTTTTGTCATATTGATTTCTTGTTTTGTTAGCTTTTCCAATATTCTTCTAACTACTGAGCTAATGGTTCCGCCTCCCGATGAAGGCAAAACGGTTTTGTATCTTATTAAAAAATCTGCAAGTACTGTGAAAATACCTTTGAGTTCGGTTTTGTTATTATTATACATTTTTTCCAGTAGAAAAATTAGTAATGGGTACATAAGGACGCTAGCGCCCATAGAGTTAATAATACTAATCTCGAATAGAAGTTCTTTATCATCTATTGTTTCATTATGTAAAAAACTGAACATACGTGAACTAGCTAGCATTTCCTCTAGAATTGTAGTGCGCGCGATTCCTTTTTCTATGTAGAATTTTTTGAATTCTTTATATGTTTTGGATTCGGAAACATCTTGGAATGAGTTCATTATCAGGAAGCATTGTGAAAACTTGTTTATATTTTCGACGCCGACAATATTCTCGATTTTTACCCAAAAGTTTTTGTAAAGATGGTCCTGAACTTGTGTGTTTTCTGCGGTTAGCAGATAGTTTCTTATTAAATCGGATGAGCTGAGTGGCTTTCCTGTGGAATTAATCTTTTCAAAAACTGTCTGTATTGCTGCTAAGTTTTCTTCCGTTTGCAAATTTACTTCAACGATTTCTAATTTTGCAATAGTTTCATATAAGTCTCGCGGAGAAACCTTGCTTTTGCTTACAAGTTCTTTGAAATAATTATAGTTTTCTACAACTTTGTTTTGTCCGCTGATTTGAGTTTTTTTGATTATTTTTTCAAAGTCTTCTGCGTCATGTGATGTTTGTTTTAGACGAATGCGTGAAAAATTTTCTCCTGGAGTTTTATTGTGTAAATATTCTTCATTTATACAATTAATTATGGTCTCATCTTCAACTGAGTCGCGTATGGCGCACAGCAAAAGAAGAATAGATGTTATTCTCTGCTGCCCATCGATCAGTATTAGCTCTGTGAAAGAAGCCCCGCTAGTGGCTGTTGGATAATATGTTATATTCCCTAAATAATGCGGCTCTTTTCTTTGAAAGCTAATTTCAATGTCCTCGAATAGTTCTAGACATTGTGCTTTATCCATGAGTAGTTGCGCTGAAATGGAGGTATTATAAAAACTTTTCGTATACCACCTATAAAATCTAATATGCTTTTTTCTATTGCTCTCATATCTTGCTCCTCATTTTCTCAAGTATATCATAAAAGCAATTAAAATGCAAGTGCGTTTTGGTTTTATTTGATAAATCTTGACAAAAAATTTGTGCAACTATATAATGGTATAATCAAATATTAAGGAGCAAAAAAGATGACGGCAAAGGTCAACTCGGTTGGACTTTTTGGGTTGGATGGATATATAGTTGAGGTTGAGGCGGATATTTCTTCTGGCTTGCCTGCGTTTGATATAGTAGGGTTGCCGGATGCAGCGATTAAGGAAAGTAAAGAGCGGGTAAAAGCGGCAATCGTTAATTCGGGCTTGATTTTCCCAACGAAGCGGATAACTGTGAATCTTGCGCCTGCGGATATAAAAAAGAACGGGCCGTCGTATGACCTGCCGATTGCAATGGCTATTTTGGCGGCTTCTATGCAAATAAACATGGCTGATTTGAAGGATTATGCTTTTGTCGGCGAGCTTGCGTTGGACGGAGGATTGCGCCACATTGCCGGCGTTTTGCCGATGGTTATCGAATGCGCAAATGCGAAAATTCCAAATATTGTTGTGCCTAAATCAAACGGGCTTGAGGCGTCTATCATGAAGGATTGTATGACGCGTCCTGCTAATAGTTTAGAAGAGGTTTATAAGCATTTTGCAAGCGCTAGTGATGAAACGGAGCTGCCTAAATTAAAAACGGACATAACTGAAAATTTAGCGAATTTGGACAAATATATTTTTGATTTTTCTGATGTTAAGGGGCAGGATGACGTCAAGCGTGCCGTTGAAATTGCTGTTTCGGGCGGGCATAATATTCTCTTGATAGGGCCTCCTGGGTCGGGCAAATCCATGATAGCAAAACGCATTCCAAGCATTTTGCCTGATTTGACGTTCGAAGAGGCTATGGAGATAACAAAAATTTACTCTATCGCGGGGTTATTAAAGCGTAATCAAAGTTTGATTTCGATTAGACCTTTTAGAAGCCCACACCATACGATTTCATCTTCGGGGCTTTCTGGCGGTGGAACCATTCCTAAACCAGGGGAGCTTAGCCTTGCTCACAACGGTGTTTTATTTATGGATGAATTGCCAGAGTTTCATAGAGATACGCTTGAGGTTATGCGTGCGCCGCTAGAAGACAGAGAAGTTACGATTTCTAGGGTGCAGGGGACGCTTACTTATCCTTGCAATATACTATTCTGCGCCAGTATGAACCCTTGCAAGTGCGGTTATTATGGGGATAGAAAACATAAATGTTCGTGCAATCAAACTTCTATACAAAAGTATCGTTCAAAAATATCGGGTCCACTTTTAGACAGGATCGATATACATATTGACGTGCCTGCTGTGGAATATAAGGATTTATCAGATAGAAAGAGCGGGGAGACATCCATAGAGATAAAAGAAAGAGTTAATAATGCTCGTGAGGTGCAACGCTCGAGATATAAAGGCGAGAAGATATTCTCGAATGCTAATCTTACGCCGAAGCTGATACATAAATATTGTAAGCTAGATGAGGAAAGTGCCGATGCTTTGAAACTGGCTTTTGATAAATTAGGATTATCAGCTAGAGCGCATGATAGAATTTTAAAAGTCGCTAGAACAATTGCGGATTTAGCGGGAGAGAATGATATTAAATTGCCACATGTTCTAGAGGCGATTAGTTACCGTAGTTTAGACCGAGCTACGGATAGTATATAGTTTTTCATCATATATTTCCTTTAGGAGGAATTCATGGAATTTTCAAACAAGATAAATATTATGTGCTATTCACCGATACGAAAGTTGGTTCCGTACTTGGAGGCGGCTACGAACAAAGGGATAAAGGTTCATGAGTTGCATATAGGGCAGCCGAATGTTAAAACGCCCGATGCTTTTTTTGATGGGCTTAATAATTATAAAGACAAAATTGTCAAATATACTAACTCGCGTGGCATGAGTAGTTTAATCAGCAAGTTTATTGAATTCTACGCTAATCTTGATGTTTTTTAAGTTATAAATACGTGGCATTAAGCCTTTTTGCTACCAGAAGTCGCTTTCATCTTTGCTTGGAATTTAGCGATTTGACCACCCTTATCCACAAACTTTTGCTTTCCTGTAAACATCGGATGGCAATTAGAGCAAATCTCAACAGCAACATCTTTTTTAGTCGAACCTATTTGCAATTCATTCCCACAAGCACATTTTATAGTAGTTTTTTCGTATTCAGGATGTATTCCGTCTTTCATTCTTTTTCTCCTTAATTCATTTATCCTATATATAATACCATTTTTTCGAGATTTTGTCAACCCTTATTGTATTCTTCCAAAGCAATACTCAAAATATCCATACTTCTTTTTATCTCATCCGTCTCAATAGCACAGAAAGAAAAACGCGCCATATTTTTTCCCGAACTGTCATCTGTATAAAAACCAGAGCCAGGAGCAAAGGAAAGCGTCTCTTTTTCATACGAAAAATCCGTTAAAAGCCATTGGGCAAATTTATCAGTATCGTCCACCGGCAGCTTAGCAAAAACATAAAAAGCGCTCTCCGGTTTTAAAAACTCTGCCCCTTCTATTTTATCCAAAGCGTCGCACATAACGTCCCTGCGCTCCCTGTATTTATTAACAACGTCATCTATATATGTTTCCATCTCTTGAAGCATATTCGTCGTTGCAACTTGTTCAATAGTTGAAACTGATAACCGCGCCTGACACAGTTTCAAAACCAGCGAGATAAATTCTTTGTTTTTAGAGGCCAGCACGCCAATTCTTGCGCCACAAGCGCTATAATGTTTCGATATACTATCAATCAAAATCACTCTGTCCTTAATTGCAGGCATGTTTATAAACGATTTATAGAAAACATCTTCATATATAAATGTCCTATACACCTCATCAGCTATAACAAATAGGTTGTGCTTCAAAGCCAATTCTGCAATGACATCCATCTCTTCGCTACTTAAAACCGTCCCAAGCGGATTATTCGGATTTGAAAACAAAATCGCTTTTGTTTTGTTAGTAACCAATTTTTCTAGTTCTTCCATGCTAGGTAATTTATAATCATTATCCAAACTAAGCTTAACTGGCACAAGCTTTGCCTCGCTCATTTTAAGAAAACTGTCGTAATTAGAATAATATGGCTCCAAAACTAATATTTCGTCATCCTTATCACAAATAGCCATAACGGCGAATGTCAAAGCTTCGCTGCCTCCATG
>NZ_BDHD01000069.1:0-9797 GCF_054786075.1 Treponema sp. R6D11
AAACGCTTGATTCAAAACTTAAGGAGAAGACCGAAGACAAATCGCTGGTTTTCACCAATCTGGGAGCGGAAGAAACGCCGTCGGTAGGCGATATTATCTGCTCATGGGGTTCAACCGCTGTCCCAGACGGATTTTTTTGCAGGGTAAAAACGGTTACCACAGTCGGCGATGAAACGGTTATAACCACCGAACCGGCTAAACTTGAAGACGCCCTGGAGAACGTGGAAGCCGAAGACACTTTTGAAATGTCGTTCGGGGACTTTAATGACGGGGACGGATTGGCGGAAGGGGTTACGGTTGAATTTGAGGATGAAAATTCGAACCCGCGCGCCGCCGCTTCGGGATCGTTGGGATCGTCCCTGCCGATATTTAAGATTAATAAAAACGTAAAAGGGGTAACCCTCGCAGGCTCCATAAGGCTCGGCTCGACGTTCGCCTACGACATAAAAACCGAAGATTTTACGATGAAGCGTTTCGAGATTTCCACGGGGCCGAGGATCAAGGCCGACCTTACCGCTTCCATAAGCGGCAAGGTGGAAAAAGAGATATCTTTTGAAATTTTTGAAAAGAAGCTTCCTTCTATAAAATTCGTTATAGGGGTAGTACCCGTCGTAATCACGCCTAAAATTTCCATAGAGGCCGTTATCTCTACTGAAGGCAAGGTAACGGTGTCGGCGAAACTTGTAGAATTGGATTATTCTTATATCTTTGGCGTCCAATATACGGAAGCCGGTAAGATAAAAGGCTTCCAAAGGAACACGTCGCAACCGGCGAAATTCCTTGAGGGCGTTCGCCTTGATTTGAGCGGCGAAATTAAAGTAAAACCCAAAGCGGCTTTTATGTTCGGCCTTTATGACATGGCTTACGCCGGCGTCTCAGCCGGTCTTTACGCCAAGTTTGAAGGGGAGAGCGGCAATTTATATAGGCGAGGACGTTTCGACGAACACGACGCTTTCTTTATCCTGCGGCGTGGAGTTTGACGCGGAGGCGGAACTGGAATTTTTAGGGGAAACGGTCGCGAGCATGGATCCCTACACTTTTTTCAGTATTGACTGGGTCATCTGGGCGATAACGACAAACGGCGTAAGCATCAGCCCTTCCGCCGTCTCGCTTCCCGTCGGCGCTACGACGAAGCTTACCGCCACCGTGGTGCCCGCTGGCGTCAATAATACCATAGCATGGAGCAGTAACAATACAAGTATAGCCACGGTGAACAGCAGTACCGGCGTTGTTACCGGCGTTGCCGTGGGGACGACGACTATCACCGCTACCAACATCGTCGGCAATAAATTCGCCACCTGTACCGTAACCGTATTTTCAGTTAACGGTTCTAGCCCCGGAGGCGGCGACGGTTCTGATCCCGGCGACGGTTCTGATCCTGGAGAAGTTATCCCCGACCCCGAACCCGGCTTCGCGATTACTAGTTCTAAAGGGATTGAACTGGTTTGGATACCCAAAGGAACATTTACCATGGGCAGTCCCACAACTGAATCGGGCCACACAACAGAAGAAACGCAACACACGGTAACGCTGACCCAAGGTTATTACATGGGTAAGTATGAAGTAACGCAGGAGCAGTGGCAAGCGGTGATGGGCGCGTTGCCGTCACAAGTGAACAGCGCCAGTGGCAGTGGAAACAATTACCCGGTGTACTATGTAAACTGGTATGACGCATTGGTATTCTGCAACAAATTGAGCATGGCGGAAGGGTTAAGCCCCGCGTACAGTATTGGTGGAAGCACCGAGCCTGCTACATGGGGAACAGTGCCAACGAGCGGTAATTCGACATGGAATGCTGTAGTAATTGTTGCCGGTTCTACTGGCTACCGTTTGCCGACAGAGGCGCAGTGGGAATACGCATGTCGTGCGGGGACGACGACGACGTTTATTACGGGAAACAACATAACTACGGATCAGGCGAATTATGACGGTAGGAGTCCGTATAACGGCAATGCAACAGGAATATACAGGGGTAAGACTACGCCCGTAGAAAGTTTTTATACATCTAATAATTGGGGACTTTATGACATGCCTGGGAATGTGTTTGAATGGTGCTGGGATTGGAGTGGTGGAACTTACACAAGCGACACGCAGACTGATCCCACCGGACCTGTTACGGGTCTTTATGGTTCTTACAGGGTGCTTCGCGGCGGGAGCTGGTACCACGGTGGTGGTGCATTGCGTTCCGCGTCTAAGTGGAACCGCGACCCGAGCCAGCTACATAACTATATCGGCTTCCGGCTTGTTCGCCCCTTGTAGAGGAAGAAGTAGTTAGTGGGTAGTATGTAGTAGATAGCGAACAGGGAGCGGGAGCGTTGCTTCTGCTCCCTGTTTTTTTGTTTGTGGGGAGCGCTACGGTCATAGTGCCAAATGTACATAGGTAAATTAACTATGAATATTAATCCAGTCAAGCAGATCAGTTTCCGTAATAGAACCATCTGCAAGCCCTAAACCAAGTTTTATAAGTTCATCATCAGTACAAGTAATCGGATGCCCGTTTATATCAAGAAAAACCATCATGACCAATATACCAATTCTTTTGTTACCGTCAATAAATGGATGGTTTTTTATAAGGGAAAAAGCAAGATGAGCCGCCATTGCCTGAAGCGTGGGGTACAAATTCTGTCCGCCGAAAGTATGAAATGGCGAGTTGGCGGATTGATCCAACAGGTGAGCGTCACGTACTCCGTCAATACCGCCGCTTTGGGCAATAAGCTCGCCATGCAAGGCGATTATTGTTTCCACGGAAAGAATTTTCATGTCTGTTATTTTGCCAATTCCTTAAATGCAGTAATGTGTTTTTCAAGTATTTTATTTGCGGAATTCATCGCTTCATCGGCGGAAGCTGTAGTTTCGGATACATTTAGTTCGCTTATCGGTTTAAAAATAATTATAGTTTTTCCCGTCGGCACTTCGCATGGAACATCAATAGTCAGCCTGTGATTGTCAGGAATTTCTACAGTTTGTGTAATGCTCATAATGTTAATGTAACATGAAAAAAAGCGAAAAGCAAGCAAATGCATAGGACGAGTAAACGTAAAGTAAACGCAATGGTATCAGCTACCGCTTTCTCCTAGCGTGCCTTGCCTTGCAGGGCACACTACCTGTGGGGTGTGGTTCGCCTACCAAGTCCTATACGCTTGCAAGAAAAAAATGAATTGACGAAACCCTTTAGGGCGGTTATATTTTAAAATATGAGCAGATTCATGGTAAACCTGACAGCCATCAACCCCAGTGAAAGACAACGCCGTACCCCGCCTGTCGAGGTGATGGTCGATACCGGCTCGGAAGTGTCGTGGTTGCCGAAAAAAGAACTGCTGGACATCGGCATAACCCCAGAAGGCAAAAAACAATTTGTTATGGCAAACAAGCAAACAATCGAGCGCGACATCGGCTAAGCCATACTCACCGCAGAAGGCTATTCCACGATTGACGAAGTGGTATTTGCGGAAGATACCGATATGTCGCTTTTAGGTGTACGAACCCTTGAAGGCTTTAGCGTAATGGTAGACAACGTAGGTCACCGTTTTGTCGCCACCACTTCTTTTGCGTGTTAATGTATGCCAAATTCAGCTTTTTTCGTCAAATTCCCGAACTTACCCCTATTGACACAATCCCCCTTTTTTTGTACTTTTAAACTCCCGTTACAGTTAAGAATTTTTAAGAAAAGGTGATAGAAGGTTATTGATATGAAGACAGTATTTGCAAAACCGGCGACTGTAGAACGCAAGTGGTTCATACTTGACGCCGAAGGAAAGGTCTTGGGCAGGGTGGCGGCAAAGGTCGCGTCCATCGTCCGAGGGAAAAACAAGGCTATTTTTGTCCCCCACCAGGAAGTTGGGGACTTTGTCGTAGTAATTAACGCGGATAAAATCGTGGTAACCGGAAGAAAGGCACATCAGAAATTGTATTACCGCCATTCGGGCTATCCGGGAGGGCTTAAAACCCAGACTTACGAGGCGTTAATCGAAAGGCACCCGACTATGCCGCTGGAAAACGCCATAAAAGGGATGCTTCCAAAAGGGCCGCTTGGCAGAAAATTGGCAAAAAACGCCAAAATCTACGCAGGGGCGAACCATCCGCATAGCGGACAAAAACCGTCGCCCATTGAGGTATAGGGGTTATTATGATTAAGAATCTTGGAATAGGCACTGGAAGAAGAAAAACATCGGTAGCTCGGGTTTATGTCCGGGACGGTAGCGGAAAAATCACAATCAACGACAAGGACATTGCCGCTTACTTCGCGCTGGAAGAACACGCGAACATGGTCCGCCAGCCGCTGATGGTTACCGCAAACGAGAACAAGTACGACATACTGATCAACGTTTACGGCGGGGGCTGTAACGGCCAGGCCGGCGCTTGCCGACACGGGCTTGCCCGCGCCCTTTGCCAGGTGGATCATACCAATTACGCCAGTCTGCGCAGTAACGGTTACCTTACCCGCGACCCGCGCATGGTCGAGCGTAAAAAGTACGGACGCCCCGGCGCAAGACGGCGCTTCCAATTCTCCAAACGCTAATTTGGAAGAAAACGAAAACGATACTACTTCCTACCTACAGGCGAAAAATACCGCCCTGCGTTTAATCGCCAGGGCAGAACAATGCGTCCACGGCCTCACCTTCAAACTGGAAAGGCGGGGCTACGATTCGCGTTGCGTCAACACGGTAATTTCAGAGCTTTGCGAACAGAACCTGCTCAACGACAGGCGCTTCGCCCAACTTTGGCTTGAATCCCGACTAAGGCTTACGCGCACCCCACAGCGGCTTCTCGCCTCCCTCTGCGGACGCGGTATAGACAGCAAAGACGCCAAGGCCGCTTTTAAGACCGTCTTCGACGAAGAGGCGGAGTTGGCTTTATTAAAACGCTTTGTCAAAAAGAACGGAAAAAAACCGCGCCGAGGCAAAGAGGGGGACTGTGTCCGCTCGCTGAAATATTTATTGAACAGCGAAGGTTTTTCGCCGCAGGTAATCAGGCGGTATTTTGAAGATTAGGTGTTGTAAGAGCGGTTTTAATGTTTATTCAATATCATTTTTGAGCAATATCTTGCCAGGAAGAAAAGCCCGATAACGGCCAATAACGGAACAATAATGCTCGTAAAAATAAAAATGATAAAATAATGAACCATATCTTCCACTACCGCGTTGCTAAGATTTTTTGCGTTATTTAAATACGACGGCATAGCGCTTCCGATCTTTTTTAAGCTGGTTAAATCTTTTTCCATTTTCGCGGCGGTGTTGCCCTTTGCTTCTATCGAAGAAAGAACTTTATTCATGTTATAGCTTAATACCGTTTTTTCAAAGAACGTTGAAAGATAGAAAGAAATAGGTACTGCAAACATTACTATCAGGCTTATTATTACGGATACGATAACCACCTTTACTATTTTCGATTTATCGTTACTTGTCCATATTGATACGATGGCGATTATAGCGCAAACGGGAATAATTATCAGAAAAACAATATATCCGGAAATCGCAAGCAAAATTTTCTCAAAAATTATTATGCTAAAAGCCAATAAAAACATATTGGAAATTTTATCTAAAACATTGTCAATCGGGGAAAGTTCTTCCATGGGGTTTACGGACGCTTCAACGATGACGCTGCCCCCCACTTGAATCGACTGCAATACGTTTACAACGCCGTTTACAAGTTTTAACGTCGCCCAAACTCCCGAGACCTGTTTCGATTTATCGGTGAGCGCCTTTTGAATGCCGCCTTCTTTGTCACTTTCGGCGACTAACCACGACGCCAAAGGCCCCGTTGGTTTCCCAAGTTTTATCTGTTTTTCTTTTTCGGCTTTTTGTTTTGCCTGTAATTCTTTCTTTTTTTCCTGTTCTTTCTTTTTGGCGGCCGCTTCTTTCTTCTTTTGTTCTTCTTTTTTGGCCGCTTCCTTCTTTTTTTCCTGCTCTTTCTTGGCCGCTTCCTTCTTCTTTTGTTCTTCTTTCTTCTTTATATCTTTTTCTTTTGCCTCTATTTCTTTCTTTACTTCTTTTTCTTTTGCCTCTACCGTCTTGATTTCTTTCTTTGCCTTATCTTCCAATTTTAGGAGTTTTTGCAGACCTTGCGGCACCGCTATTAAACCAAAAGACACCGCCCCAAAGGTGAGAGAGGAAAGACAAATAACCACCAATACTACGGTAAAAACGACTTTTTTACTCATATATTATATTGTAATACATAAATTCACATACAACCATAGATGAAAGCGTTTTTTAGAAGCCGCCGAATTCTGCCGATTTTAATATATATGCTGATTGGCCTTACGGGAACATATTGCGCCGGTAAAAACCATGTCGCCGCCCTGCTGGAAGCGCGGGGTCTGCCCGTCCTAGACGTGGACAAATTGGGCTATAAAGTCCTGGAAACGGAAAAAGAGGCGATTTTTGCCCAATTTGGCGGGGATTTACGGGCGGCGGACGGGTCTTTGGACAGGCGCCTGCTTGGGAAGAAGGTCTTTGGAAACCCGGAAAAGCTTGCCGCCCTTGAAGCCATTGTCCACCCCGCCGCAAACCGCCTGACTGTCGAATGGGTGGCGGAAAGGGAGAAGCTAGGGGACAGGGCATGCGTGATAAACGCCGCCCTTTTGCACAGATCGCCCGTTTTTGCCCGTCTTGACCGTCTTATTCTGGTAACGGCGCCCCTTTTAACCCGATTAATCCGAGCAAAACGCCGCGACAGGCTTTCCTGGCGCGAAATTCTAAGGCGTTTTGCCAGCCAAAAGGATTTCAACTCTCAATATTTATCAAAAAAAGCCGAAATTTATAAGGTAGAGAACCCAGGATTATCCGGAACCGGGAATCTCCATAAAAAACTTGAAAACCGGATCGATAAATTTGTAGAGGGGATTAATTAATATGGAAAAAGAACAGAAAAAATTATTATTGGTTGCCGTTTCGGTAGGCGTTTTCCTACTTGTAACCATCACCGCCGCAATCGCCATTCTCACGCCCAAAGCCAATCCTCAGGAAACCGCATATACCACGCCATATTCCTCTGGAAGGCTGCAGCCCGCCACTGTAGGCAATGAGCAACCGCCCGCTTCAACCGCTCTGGAAACAAAACCTGAAGTTCCCGGCACCGCGGCTGACGCGATAGACAATGATCAACTTACGATTAATATACCCAAACCCACAGCCCCGGCAGTTCCTGACAGTCAGGAACCTCTAACCCCGGCAAGAAATGTCGCGACCGTGGCTCCGGCGGCTAAACCCGCCACACCGGCAAAACCAGCTGCGTCAAAATCATCGGTGTCGAAGTCAACAACGTCAAAACCCGCCGCGTCCGCCAAAGCCAAAACCACAAAAGACTATTGGGTACAGACCGGCGCATTCATCGCAAAAGTCAGGGCAGAGGACACCAAGGAAATTCTCGCATCAAAGGGAATCACGTCGATTATTGAAAACAGCGAAATAAACGGAAAAACATGGTACCGCGTACGCGTCGGCCCCTACACTTCCGAAAACGAAGCCAATTACTGGCTTGCGCTGGTAAAAACAATAGATGGTTTCGCAGGCAGTCAGGTCCGTCAGACCGCAAGATAGCGAAAAACCCTTTTCCTACCCTTGATTCATCTCTAAAAGTCCTATATTATGGTCATTACTGGACAAACGCCCATATTTTGTGTTTAATTATTCCAGTCATCTTTGGAGCGGTGTCCGAGTGGTTGAAGGAGGCGGTCTTGAAAACCGTTGTGCTGCAAGGTACCGGGGGTTCGAATCCCCCCTGCTCCGACAAAAAATAATACCGAAATAATCACTTTTGTGGTTTATTTCTGGAATACAGGATCGTATGGGGGATTCGAACCGGAGCGCTCCTGTAAACAAGCCAAGGCGTAAGCCTTGACGTAAAAATCCGGCGCAGGACGCGCCGGGGAGCGCGTATGCGGGGGTGGAAGGAGCTGACAGGACGTCAGCGACTGGAACCCCGAATCCCCCCTGCTCCGTCATTATAAATCCCTTAATTGGAGCGGTGCGAGAGAGGCCGAATCGGGCTCCCTGCTAAGGAGTTGTGCCCCAAAAGGGTACCGGGGGTTCGAATCCCCCCTGCTCCGTAACGGTAAAAAAAAATACCGAATAAAATCCCTTGCTGGGATTGCTTTTTAAAAGTACAGAACGCTCGGGGGATTCGAACCGGAGCGCTCCTGTAAAAATGCTAAGGCGTAAGCCTTGAGAAACAAATCCGGCGCATGGATGCGCCGGGGAGCGCGTAGGCGGGGGTGGAAGGAGTAAACAGGACGTTTGCGACTGGAACCCCGAATCCCCCTGCTCCGTATTAAAGAGGCTGTAGCTCAGCTGGATAGAGTATCAGATTGCGGATCTGATGGTCGCACGTTCAAATCGTGTCAGCCTCAAATTGATAAAAAAGATTTTTTCTATAAAAAATACTACCCGCGGTAATATTTATTTCATATCTTATAACAAGGTGGCGTTATGAATTTAAAATCAGCGGCGACTATACCGCAGGCCAAAAATCATGTCTCATGGTCAAACTCATACTCGATGGGAGTCAAATTAATCGACGACCAACACAAGGGCCTTATTAATTTTGTTAATGATTTGTTTGATCATGCCAGCGGAAACGAAAAACAGGAGCGGGCTTATTTCAAAGAAGTCATTCAACAGGCGGTACAGTACATAAAAGAGCATTTTAACGCGGAAGAAAGATTAATGATAGGAACCAAATTCCCCGGCTACGCTGAACATAAAAAAGTCCACGATGAATTTACGAAGACGGTGGTTAAAAGCGTAAAGGACTTTGAAACAGGAAAGCGGCTGGTGCTTGAAAAATTCGCCTATTTTCTTAAAGACTGGGTCTTAACGCACATAGCGGTAATGGACAGGCAATACGCCGACTACTTTAGAAAAATCGCCACACGCAAAGCGGACGGGAAATTGACTATTTCAAAATCGGATTTAAATTAAATTGACAAAAGCCGCGTATCAGGTACAATAAGGGAGTATGGAGGCGCTAAATTGGGGATAGTACAAACGGAAATTACGCTGAAAAATTACGGTGATGAAATATTTGTTCAAAATGGGCAAAAGAAACCGGAAGATATAAGAACTTCTACAGTTACAGCGATTGTTGACACCGGTTCAATGTATATGGTTATACCCGAAGAATTAAGCCAAAAACTTGGGCTTACGGTAACTGGAGAAAAAACCGCCCACATTGCCAACGGACAGCGGATAAATTGCAAATTAATCGAAGCGGTAAAAGTACATTGGAAAAACCGTTTTACCGTAGTACCGGCAATAATTATCCCCGGTTCCGAAAAAGTTCTGCTTGGAGCAATCGCCCTTGAAGGAATGGATTTGATGGTAAACCCGGTAGATCAAGAAGTGGTTGGGGCTCATGGCGACAGGGAAGAGTTTTTGGCGGTGTAAGTTTCTATTTTTCATTTTTTGCGTATCACGATAGTTGATAAATTTTAATTAAAAACAGAATACCTAATAAATAACGTATAAAAATCACCCAATTTTAACATCAATCCCTCCCCCTTGACACAACCCCCTCTCGCCGTTACAGTGAATAAGCTCTACTGGGAACAACCGCCAAACCGCGAATCAGCGTCGTAATTGAGCCAAGTTCCCCACCGGAGAGATGCGAGAGCGGTTGAATCGGGCGGTCTCGAAAACCGTTGTGCCCTTACGGGTACCGGGGGTTCGAATCCCCCTCTCTCCGTTAGATTTATTTGTTAACGGCGGTCTGAGGGCTGGAAGGCGAATCCCTCTCTCTCCGTCCGGTATTGGAGAGATGACCGAGCGGCCGAAGGTGCACGATTGGAAGTCGTGTGT
>NZ_BDHD01000070.1:0-9746 GCF_054786075.1 Treponema sp. R6D11
GATAATAAAGCTTTATACAAAGGAGCTATAACTGTTGTTTGTAAGATTATTAAAGTTGAGAAAAATGTTATTCAAATGTGGGATCCGGACACACAATATGGTGGAGCAGTGACTAACGATGCCCTGTCTCCACACTGCCTTAACCAGCGGAAGAGCCCACGTGCCTATCTGCGCAGCGTCTTTAAACTTCAACGCACCAGTCCCCCTACCGCTCAAATATGGAGGTTTTTTCCCCGTCGCCTTCTCTAGCTGACAGATAAACGAAGTAATCTCCTGCCTCGTCACATAATTATTCGGCTTGAAATCGTATATATCCAAAGCCGTGTTCGCCGCGTTAATCTCATAGCCCGAAGCGATATATTGCTCGCGACACCACTTCGACGCTTTGTAATATTTCGTGTTCGTCTCAGGTATATCCCTAAACCCATTGCCCACTCCTGTCGGTTCCGGCGCGCCCTCTGCAAGCCATATCATACGTATAACATCCCCGCGTGTAATATTAGATTTCGGCGAGTATATCGTCGGTTGCGTGTCTTTCAGCGGTTCGATAACCTTAACTGGTCTTTCCCAAAGATACTTAACTGCATAATGCCAATAATATGACCCCGTCGCTTGGCTAGACGTCACCGTCGTCGGCACATCACTAAATGGGTTCCAAAGAGAAGCAGGGCCAGCATTTACTACCAATGCATTAGTGCCCGTCCCCTCATTCAAATTATAGTTAGCTGCAGACAAACCAGAAACAACGGAAGTTACATTATATGCCCCAACCGCACGTCCTGCACCTGCTGTGCCGCCAACAATACTAGCCGAATAAGTTCCACTCAATTTACCAATATTTTCATCGTTTACAAACCCCGAAAACGTAAAATCATTTGACGAATTCCAAACAGGATCAGCCTCCCCGAATTGTTTTGTCTTAGAAACTGGAGTTATTGTAAGCCCTGCTTTGTTAATAGTGAAAGTTTGTGTCGCAAATCCATCATAAGCGCCTTTCATAGTCACCGTCACAGTCGCCGTCCCCGCATTCGTGCTATTTGAGGCAACAAAAGTATAATCCGTTCCATTCGTTAGAATTGTTGCACCATTTTGAACAATCACATTGGAAGCCGCAGGCGTTTGTGCTGAACCATTGTATGTGTATGTTCCGTTAACAGTAATAGTCGGCGAAATTTCCCTTGCAAACTCAATTCCACCCATAGCATAAGAAAGCGGAGTAATAGGAGAAAGCGAATAAAGTTGATAAGTATCAAGCCCCGTGTTGTTAACTTGCGGACCAGCATCATTGTTTTGCGGAACAAAAGAACTAGCTGCATAAACACTGTCAGGTTGAAAAGTGCTAGACGTAACTTCCGACGGCTGATGCGAACCAATCATTTTAAAATATACTTTTCCGAGCGATAACCCCTTATCATTTGGCATTGCAATTGGTCCTCGGTTTCCAATCAAACCATATTGTGCGGCAGTATTTAGATCTTCCCCTTCCGATTCAACCCTACGAGTAAAATGAATTTTAAATCTTCCAGAAGTATTGCTGCCAAAGTTA
Source organism: Treponema sp. R6D11 (assembly GCF_054786075.1). Classification (NCBI taxonomy): domain Bacteria; kingdom Pseudomonadati; phylum Spirochaetota; class Spirochaetia; order Treponematales; family Treponemataceae; genus Treponema; species Treponema sp. R6D11. Next base: position 1,547 of record NZ_BDHD01000070.1, read on the forward strand.
TCTATCATTGTTTTGCTATTTTTGTCTGTGCCATACTTTGCCCAGCCATTAGTAGCGTTAGTAATCCCTTGAGTTAAATTTTGAGAAGCGATCGTAGTTTGTGTGCCAGCCCAGTCTTCCATTGTAGGCTCTTTATAAGCATAATAACCTCCATCATCGTTAGTCACTGCTCCACCATATTGTGGGTCCGGATCCCACATTTGAATAACATTTTTATCAAATTTAATAATCGTACAAACAGCAGTTATAGCTCCTTTGTATAAAGCTTTAATATCTGCTTCATAAATATCAGTAACTCCAGAACCGAAATCCTTGCTTTGCCTCCAAACAAGCCGAACTTTATCAGAATTTTTAACTTCATGAGCAGTCGTTGGAGTTCCACTAGTCGAAGGATAGTCGCCATAGATAGGTTTAGGCACAACAACGCTGTTAGACAATACCTTCTCCCCTCCCCACAAAGCAAAAACGCTAGCAGGCAAAATAGTAGCAAAAATCACTAATGAAATTATAACACTCAAACTTTTCTTAAACATATAAACAGCCCTTTCATAAATAACGCTTACATAATATATTATAGCATAACATAAAGAAAAACCTCGACATATAATATATAAGATTTCATTTTGTATAATTTTTGTAATATTAGTCGATTTATAGCATGGAAATAGGGTTAATATAAATATTAAAAATATAATCTTTATTTCTAGAAAACTCTTTCGAAATCGCTAGCAACATTTTTTCTATTTCTGGTGTCATATTAGCTTTAATAAGCGTCCTATAGCGCAAAAGTCCTTTCATTCTCTCAATCGGCGCAGGCGCAGGCAAAGTTATCTTAAACTCCCCACTTAACATTTTAACCGCTCGCTCTAATACGCTTTTTAAAACCGTTTCATCTTCCCCAACGCATAAAAACATAATAATATCGCTAAAAGGGGGATTATCATACTGTTCACGATGAAAAATCTCTTTTTCATAAAAATCTTTATAATTGTGTTCCTTTGCATATTTCAAAACATAATGGTCCGGCGTATAACTCTGTATAATCGCTCTGCCTTTTTTGTCGCCCCTGCCGCTTCGTCCACAAACTTGAGTAAAAAGGGAAAAGCTCCTTTCAAACGAACGAAAATCGCTAATATTAAGAGTCTGGTCGGCGGCTAAAACTGCAGCAAGCGTAACATCAGGGAAATCAAGCCCTTTCGCAACCATCTGCGTACCAATCAAAATATCAATTTTCTTATCCCGAAACTCGTCTAAAACCGCTTCATGCCCACCTTTAACGGATGTAGTATCAAAATCCATGCGAATATAGGTCGCATCAGGAAAATATTTTTCTATCTCGGTTTCTACCTTCTGCGTCCCATCCCCAAAATATCTTATATAATGGCTACCGCAAGAAGGACATATTTTAACGTTGTCCTGCGAAAAACCACAAGTATGGCAAACGAGCTTTTCCTGCTTCTTATGATATGTTAAAGTAACATCGCAATTCTTGCATTTTATGCTCTCCCCACAATTTCTGCAAGAAACAAAAGTGTGATACCCACGCCTATTAAGCAACAAAATCGTTTGCTCGCCTTTATCAATATTTTTTCTGATTTCATTTTTCAACTGCTCCGAAAACATGGACATATTGCCTGACAAAAGTTCTTTTCGCATGTCAACTATATCGACTTCTGGCATATTTTTTTTATTCGTTCGCTCCAAAAGTTCCAAGAGCTTGTACTCGCCTTGTTTCGCCTTATAATAAGAATTCACAGACGGCGTTGCAGACGCTAAAACAAGCGGGCAAGAATGATTATTCGCTCTTATCTTCGCAACTTCTCTCGCATCATATTTTGGCGACATATCAGATTTATATGATGATTCTTGCTCCTCGTCTACAATTATAACACCCAAATTATCAAAAGGCGCAAAAACGCTAGACCGCGCGCCGATAGCAATCTTCGTCTCGCCTCTTAAAATCTTTTGCCACTCATCAAACTTTTCTCCTTTAGAAAGAGATGAATGCAGAACCGAAACCTTGTCGCCAAATCTCGACACAAAGCGTTCGACCATCTGCGGCGTGAGAGAAATTTCTGGAACAAGCACAATCGCTTCTTTTCCCTCCTTAAGCACTCTATCGATAACCTGCAAAAAAACCTCAGTTTTCCCCGAACCTGTCACGCCAAAAAGCAAATAAGTATCATCGCTATTTATGCCATCAATCGCCTGCTTTTGCTCTTTTGTCGGCACATGCGGTTTTGTCTTCTTATATTTCTTGTAATCTGCACCATGCCTAATTTCAGCACGTTCAAAAACCTTAACAACACCTTTTTTAACCAATGTTTTCACGGCAGAATTGTTAAGCTCCGCCAAAGCGCACTCGTCTTTTGCAAGAATTTCCAAAACCTGCGTTTGCGCATCAGTTTTTGCTTTATATTTATTATCTACTAATTTAACATACTTTCTCATCTTCTCTCGGGCAAACTTCGCAGACAAAGCCTCAGTCGGCATAATCGCCTTCAAACTTTGATAAAAAGTGCAAAAACAAGATTCACTAAGCCATCTTGCAACATTTATGAGTTCAGTTGTTAATATAGGTATATCATCTATAATTTTAATTACTTCTTTTGTATCAAATTCCGGTTTCAAGACGATATCAACAACAATCCCAACCAGCTTTTTAGAATTCCTGCCAAAAGGAACCTCAACTCTCTGCCCGATTTTTATGTCATCAACACAAGAGTATGTAAAGGTTCTATCAATATTCAATATCGCAACTTCAACATATTTCATAAATACTCACTTTTTGGTCATAATATCTTAGAGGTGCTTTTTATGGATAACCTAATGAAAAAACTTGATAAAGAGCTGTCAGGCAGCGTAATCGGTACAGAATCTTTTTATATACAAAATAAATTTTACGAATTGATAGAAAAAGGAAACTTTAGCGATGAAGAGATCAAGATAATGCAAGAAAAACCAGATTTATTAGATACGCTTTCAACCAAATATATAAAAAGCGACGAACGAACCGCGCTATATGAAACTTTCTTAGTAGATTCGCTTAATAGTTAAAATATTTTATGCCTGCTTCAAAAATTCTTTGATTATGGTTGCCAGGAATGTTGCGATATAACTCTGCGCCAAACCTCTCGCTATGCCCCATCTTGCCAAGTATCTGCCCTGTCGCATCTGTAATGCCTTCTATATCTAATGCCGAGCCGTTCGGGTTGTGCTCCAAATACCTAGTCGCAATCTGCGCATGCGGAATATCTCTGCCAACGAACCTACCTTCACCATGCGAAATAGGTATAACATGTTCATCGCCTGCATTGCACAAAGATAACCAAGGCGAAAGCGTCGAATTAACCTTTGTCGTAACGAATTTAGCAACATGATGCTTGCAAGTGTTGTATGTCAATGTCGGGCTCATCTCGTCCTGATCTGTTATTTCGCCATTTGGAAGCAACCCCAATTTAATTAAAGCTTGAAAGCCATTACATATACCCAAAACAAGCCCTCCACGATTTAAAAAGCCGTGTATTGCTTCTTTTATTATATCATTCTTCAAATAGGCTACTATATATTTCGCCGACCCTTCAGGTTCATCACCAGCTGAGAAACCACCAGATAGAGCTAGAATTTGCGAATTGCTAATTTTGTCGGCAAGTGCGTTTATAGAATCTGCAATAGCCGAAGGTGTTAAATCGCGCATAATTATAAATTCGCTCTCGCCGCCTGCTTTTTGGAATGCACGGCTCATATCAAGTTCGCAATTAGTGCCAGGGAAAACCGGCAATACAACTTTCGGCTTAGCAATTTTTATTTTAGGTGCATATTTTTTCTCATTATACGGCACAGTTTTAGCAATAGCAGGTCCGCCAGAAGTTGGGAATATTTCAACAAGCGGTTTTGTGTTTTCCTTTTTTAACTTTTGAATATCATATGATTTACCATTTATGATTAGCTTGCCATCAATAGTTTCACCGATCCGTTCAAACGGTAATTCAGCATCACTCTCAATAATAAAACTACCAATATTCGCACCAGATATATCCAAACGCGCGCCAATGTCATTGCCAAAAGTTTGATATGCTATCGAGTTCAGCCCAATATTCTCGATAACATTGCAAGATAGAATTTTTTCATTATTCTTCTCTATGATGTCAAAAATTTCTTTCGCTTTTTCAAAATCCGGCATACCGTTTTTGTAAGTCATTCTCGCCAAATATAAATTTGAATTTGTCTTCTTAAACTCCGGAGAAATAGCTCTTTTAGCTTTAGAAACGCAAATCGCAAATGAAACAAGTGTCGGCGGAACAGTTAAATCTTCAAATGTACCGCTCATACTATCTTTTCCACCAATCGAAGCCAGCCCTAATTCAATCTGTGCCTTATAAGCGCCCAACAAAGCCGCTAATGGTTTCCCCCATTTTTCAGGGTCAGCGCCCAACTTCTCAAAATATTCTTGGAAAGTGAAGTAAATCTTTTTATGTTCTCCACCAGCTGCAATAAGTTTGCATACAGAAAGAAGAACAGCAATTGCCGACGCATGGTAAGGAGACTTTTTCGCCAAATCAGGATAGTAGGCATGAGTAAAATATGTCGCGCTATCTGTTTCTCCAGCCGTAGGAATTTTCATTACACTAGCCAATGTCGGCGTTAATTGGTTTTTCCCGCCATAAGGAGCAAGCACAGTGCGCGCGCCAATCGTGCTGTCGAAAATTTCTTGCAACGAATATTGAGATGCAACCTCTAACGCCTTAACATCAAACTTTTTATCCTCAAAATCAAATGATGTCTTCTCAATTTTTGCCGAAGCCGTCTTAGTCGCACCGTTTGTATCGATAAATTCTCTAGAAATTTTAGCAACGGCATCATCACCATTTTTCATAACCATATAACCCGTATCGGTTATCTTGGCGACAATGGTCGCCTCCAAGTTTTCTTCATTCGCACGTTTTATGATATAGTCAGCGTCTTCTTTTCTAACAACCAACGCCATTCTCTCTTGGCTCTCAGAAATGGCGATTTCCGTCGCATTTAATCCTGCATATTTTTTTGGCACTTTATCAAGATATATTTCCAAACTATCAGCGAGTTCGCCAATAGCAACAGACACGCCACCTGCGCCGAAATCATTCATTCTTCTAATTTTTGTAGTAACACTCTTGTCCAAGAACATGCGCATAATAGCGCGTTCCAATGGAGGATTTCCTTTTTGAACCTCACTTGAAGCGACATCAATAACATCTTCGGTGTGTTCCTTTGACGAGCCAGTCGCACCACCAACACCATCGCGTCCAGTACGCCCGCCTAGCAAAATTACAACGTCACCGCTTTCCGGAACTTCCCTAATAACATTTTCTCTAGGGCACGCGCCAACAACAGCTCCAAGTTCCATTCGCTTAGCAATATATCCATCATCATAAATTTCTGCAACCTTACCAGTCGCCAACCCAATTTGGTTACCATATGAAGAATATCCTTTCGCAGCAGTTTGGGTAATTCTTCTTTGCGTCAATTTTCCTTTAGGAGTTTTCTCTTTAGGCGTAAACGGATTGCCAGCCCCTGTCACTCTATAAGCTTGATAAACATACGCCCTACCAGATAACGGGTCTCTAATAGCCCCGCCAAGGCAAGTGGCTGCCCCACCAAAAGGCTCGATCTCAGTCGGATGGTTGTGCGTTTCGTTTTTAAATTGAATTAAATATTCTTTCTCTTGCTCACCATCTTTAATTTTTTCAATAATAGAGCAAGCGTTTATCTCTTCAGATAAATCAAGATTCTTTAAAGTCGGTTTTAGCTCTCTCATCGCTCCAAGAGCAACATTCATAAGAGTTAGCGGGCGCTTTGAATGATTCGCCACATATTTATCAAATGTAGCTTTAATTTGCTGATCTTCTATCTCAACTTTATCTAAAACCGTGTTAAATGTCGTATGGCGACAATGATCACTCCAATAAGTATCCAAGACCCTAATTTCCGTTTCCGTTGGCGTTCTTCCCTCATTGGCAAAGCACTCTTGCACGAGGGAAATATCAGCCAAATCCATCGCCAAACCGAGATCTTTTATAAACTTTGTTAAACCATCTTTATTCAGTTTCAAAAAGTCATCATGCTTTTTTATGGGCGTGCTCGAGTGGTTTTCATGAGGCAAAATGCCTTTTGCATCATAAGGAATCTCCCTCTGCTCAACTGGATTTATAAGTTCTGCTTTTTTATCTTCTATGTTAACTTTTCCATTGAATCTATACAAAATAGATGTCCTAACCTCGACATCACTATCAGGGAATAACACTTTCAAGGCTTTTTCTGTATAATCTGCACGTGCGTCATATTGCCCAGGCAAAGCACCAATTTCTAACTCACTGGGAACATTCGTGCCTACTCCTTCTTTTTCCATATATATATCATCTAAAGGCGCCTCAGCGAAAACGATATACTTCGCTTTGTTATACTGCAAAGAAGTTAACCCTTTAACATAATATTTATTGATTACATTTTTATTATCTTTTTTGTTTACTAAAATCGTCATCTTTCGCACTCCTTCGCTTGAAGTATATCATACAATTTTAGAATTGTCAAACAAAAAATCGTCGCTTATATTCGTTTGACAAACCGCATTTTTTATGATATACTGACGAGCAATTGGAGGATGTATAATGTCAAAACACATTAACGAAGATGTCGTAAAACATATCGCGCATCTAGCAAGACTAAACATTGAGAAGATCGACGAAACGATAGAAAATCTATCAAACATAGTCGAACAGGCAGATTTACTAGCCAATTTAGACACAACAGGCGTCGAGCCAACTAACCATGCCATTCCGCTCGAAAATGTCTTTAGAGAAGATATTCTAGGGCAGAGCTATTCTCGAGATGACATGCTAAAAAATTCGACCAACAAAGCCGGTTGCTATGTTGTGCCTAGAACCTTCGAAGGAGATGTGTAATGAACTTATACGAACTTACAGCAAGCGAATTAAGCGATAAAATTATAAAAAAAGAAGCATCCTCAACAGAAATCACAAAAAGCTTCATAGATAGAATTAATCAAGTCGAAGATAAAGTCGGTTCATACATAACAACTACATTCGACCTCGCTTTAGAAACAGCAAAAAAAGTTGACGAAAAACTATCAAACGGCGAAAAAATTCTCCCTCTCGAGGGCGTCCCAATGGGTGTTAAAGACTTAATTTCAACCTCAGGAATCAGAACAACTTGCGGCTCTAAAATGCTAGAAAACTATACTCCTGTATACGACGCGTTTGTGTACAAAAACATAAAAGAGAGAAACATCCCTGTCTTAGGAAAGCTAAACATGGATGAATTTGCAATGGGTTCTTCAACAGAAACTTCGTATTATAAGAAGACAGCAAATCCATATAATCTCGCTCGCATACCAGGTGGTTCTTCAGGAGGTTCCGCTGCCGCCGTTCCAGCAGGCGAGGCAGCTTTCACAATCGGTTCCGACACAGGTGGGTCCATTCGCCAACCGGCATCCCTTTGCGGTTGTGTGGGATTAAAGCCAACATACGGTTTAGTATCACGTTTCGGGCTCATAGCCTTTGCCTCAAGCCTTGATTCAATCGGTCCATTAACAAAAGACGTTAAAGATTGCGCTCTTGTTTTAGAGCTTCTAGCAGGTCATGATAAAATGGACTCCACTTCTCTAAACATTCCAAAGCAAGAATACGCAAAAAACCTTAATGCAGATTGCAAGGGAATGAAAATCGGCATCCCAATCGAATTTTTCGGTGAAGGAATTGATGCCGAAGTAAAAGCTTCTGTATTAAACGCAGTTGAAAAATATAAGGAACTTGGCGCAACAGTTGAAGAGTTCTCGTTCCCATTTAGAGAATATTTAATCGCCGCATATTATGTTATCGCCTGCGCAGAAGCAAGCTCAAACCTCGCTCGCTTCGATGGCATTAAATATGGTTATCGTAGCCAAACGGAAGCGAAAGACCTAATCGAATTCTATAAAAATACGCGCACTGAAGGTTTTGGCAGCGAAGTAAAACGCCGAATTATGTTAGGCACATACGTTCTTTCATCTGGCTATTATGATGCCTATTATAAGAAGGCCCAAGAAACCAGAACGCTCATAAAGCAAGAGTTCAACAAAGCATTCGAAAAATATGACGTTTTAATAACGCCAACTAGCCCAACAACAGCATTCACATTCGATGGCAAATCTTCTCCTCTCGAA
>NZ_BDHD01000071.1:0-9737 GCF_054786075.1 Treponema sp. R6D11
AAGAGGGTGAAAACTTTTCCATACGGTACATCTTACTCAAAATATAACCTATCGCATTTCCGCTTAACCGCCGCCCATTCAGGGAGCGGCTGACGTTCTTTTTTCCTGTCATAAAACCGTATGTCCTGTATAGTTATCAATCCAATCTTCAAAGCAAAGGTAGTCATTTCCGCGCGGCAGTGCACATGAAAAATACCGAATAAACTTTGAATATGGTTGTAAACCGTACTTCTTGATATATGCAACGCTTCCCCGATTTGTTTAGTGCTACACCCGTTGCACAGCATAATAAGACATTCCTTCTGCCGTCTGGTCATTTTATCTTTAGTGTCCGGCCATTCAGGAAAACTGTCGATTAATTCTTGTACCTTCGGAGAGATATACTGCCCGCCGTCCCGCACAACCCGCAAGCCCTTCTTAAATTCGTCCTCCCCTTCCCACAAGCTGACGTATGACTTCGCCCCTTCCCAGATGAACCACGGGGCGCGGCTTGCGGGAAAGTCATGGACGGAAACAACAGCGATATTCAGTTTTGGAAACTGCTTTACAAGTTCGCCAATCCTGTAAGCCGTAGCGTCCTGGTAATACCAACTGTCTATCATTACCAGACGGGGATACATGTTGCAAATGACAGTATTCAAAGCGTCTTTTTCCTTGTCCGTAACCGTAACGTCCTTAAAGCCCAACGCTTCAAGCCGCCCTATTAATTCTGTATGCGGTCCCGCCGCCTTGGTCAGTACCAATACGCCGTTACTCATTTTTTTAGCCTCCCGTCATTCTTGGGATTAACCAGTAAAAAACAGGCTTGCCCGCCCTTGCCGTATGATTTCACCTTTTTTCTCCCGGTATACGTTTTCCCCTGAACGGATTCGGGTTTTTCCCCTTCCGTCTCAAGACGGATTGCCCTTAAAAAACGCATCCGCGCCGCCAGTTTTTCCCTCTCCCCGCAAGTTTTTGGCTTGACAGCCGGATGCCTGCAAAGCCAGTCTTTTTCGGCGATTTTTCGCTCCCCGTCCGTTGCGTCAGGGTCTATACCGGACATTTTTTTCCCGACAACGCAATGTCTTTCAAGCATAGGCAGGGTAAAGCAGCCCGCTATTGCGGACGCGCCTGTTTTTGCGATTTTCCGCTGTCTTTTAACCCATTCGGGGACATCCTGTAAAAAGCAGACAGGCTCATCGGCGAACCAAACGGCACACGCCGATCCCGCATCCTTGGGGCATACCGGCGCGGAACAGCCTTCAAAGTGTTTACAGTCCATGCTTCACCGCCTCCGCCTTCCTGCTTTCCATCCAGCTTTCAATCTCGGAAGGCTTGAACCGCACCGCCCTGTTCAGCTTGTGATACGGTATCTCCCCTTTCGCCATATAGCGGTATATTGTCTGTACCGACACTTGCAACGCCGCCGCCGTTTCATTCACTTTCCAGTAGGTTTCCATTTTTCCCCTCTCATACAGTAAAAATATGATCTGCCGGTTCGTAGCGGTACTGGTATTTACCGCAATTTTCATACCTTTCTATAAAAAAACTGTCAGACGATTCGGAAAGAAACAGTAGTTTCCTCCAATTTTCCGTAGAAAGTAAATTTACAACCGTTTTATCACCGTTATACATATTTCCCCGCATATAAAAAAAATACCTTTCCTTTATCACGAACCGTACTAGCCCGAGGTATAGGTTTTCTTAAAAATTTAACCTCTAACAACCTGGTAGCAAAGTAAGGAAATGTCTAATTTTCACATTCCCTTGATCTGACATAAATAACCGTCATCTTCCTGTAACTGCGTCTTATGTACAGTCTCATCTAAAAAATAAAACGCCACCGTTTACATGCTTTTAGGTAAATTTGGAAAATTTGCCATAAAACAACCGTTATATTTCCTCCTTCGATTTCTTTAATGAGCCGACAGAAAACACCGCCGCCGTATATATTAAAAATATTACCTGCTTGTTCAGAGTGGTACTGGTATTTGTTGCAATTTTCATACCTTTCATTAAAAAAAATACTGTCAGGCAGTTCTGAAATATATAGTCATTTCCTGCAATTTTAGGGAACGGCAAGTTTTATAACCGTTTTCTCATAACCCGCCAATCTTCCCCTGCCACCTTAAACAGCTTCATACAAATAAACATAAACCCCACCGATTCAGAAGCAAATAGGACTACTGCACAAAATTTGCCTGTAAGGAAAGAAATTTTGATTCCCCCAACCAATACAGCTAACCATCGGCCAGCTATGTATTGGGGCAAGGAACCGCTCATAAAATCATTGCCAGAAAGCCCCATTTTCTGCCATGTAAAAATTTTCAGTTTACATAATCAAACATTAGCGGTGAAGGGGGAAGCAAGCGGCGATAAATTTTGAAAATTGTGAGGTAAAACCAGAGCCGCCCTGTTTGCTGTCGTGTAAGAAGCCCGCCGCAGATTTCCGGCAAATGCTGCCTTTATTCGGTAGGCGCGGCTATGAATTTTATTGTCTACGTTAAGTTTCTCCCCTGTCTGTCCGTCATCCCAGTAGGTTTCCATGCTTTAATTTTCATACAGCCAAAATCAAAAGTAATTGGGATAAACGCGCAATTTTTTTGTTTTTACAAGAACAAGTTTTTGGGCAAAAAAAATCCCCCGTTGCCGTCAGCTTCGGGGGATAAGGTTCAAAAAAGCCGTTTAAGCCTGTTTCCGCTCATCTGCCTGTATGCCGGACACGGGGAAAGAAACCACATTCGGCGGCAGTTCCTTATTTCCCGCTGTCTGCGGTTGTTCCTTGACAGGCTGTAACAGGGCTTCCTGTATTTCCTTCGCCTTCACAAATTCAAGAGGGTCAAAATGCGTGTATCTTTCCGTCATTCTTTCGCTCTTGTGCGTGGTTATAGCCTGCGCCTGTTCGGTAGTCATCCCGCCCTTTAGCATTTCCGTATTGAAGAAATGCCTCCATGCGTGGATATGCAAATTTCGCTCTTTAATCTCCGTGCTGGAAATGCCTATGTTTACTAACGCCTTGCGTAGGTACATTAAAACCGTTTTCCGGCAAATAGGGCTGCCCCCGCCGTCCGTAGAAAACAGATAGCCGTCCCCGCTCTTTTCTTTAAGCAGTTTCAAATCCGCAATCAGGGAAGCCGGAAGCGGTATATTGTGTTTGTCTTTTGTTTTAGTCGGCCTGTAGCCGTAAATGTCATGCTGCATACACACGTAAATATGATCATCGAAAAGGCAGCTCCCTTTAAGCCCCAAAATCTCGGACACCCTCATGCCCGACAGCGCCGCCAGTTTGTTCACGGTACAGGCGATGCGGTTATTTTCCCACACCTTGCGCCAATCACCGACAAACAGCTTTTTGAATTCAATCGGCGTGATAATCTTGATCTCGTCGCGGTCGTTTATCAGCCGTTCCACTTTGGCGGTAGGGTCAACGGCAATAATCCCGCGCTCCACGGCTTCAATCATCATGGTTTTGAAAGTCCCGTAGTAGCCGTTAATGGTCGTATTTTTATATTTTTGTTTGATAAGGCTGTCCAAAAACGCCTCAATCACCGCAGGGGTAATTGCGTCCATTTTCATATTTTTGAAATACGGCAGCACAACCTTGTCAAGATTGCGCTTCATGTGGTCGGAATAGCTTTGCGTCAGGTTCGCCCTTTTCCGTCTTTTTTTCAGGTACTCGCAATTTTCCCAATCCCACCAGTTCACGGAGTATTCACCGAAGGTAGGCACATCGTCTTTTCTCGGAAGCAAAGCCCCTTCCTTCAAAAGCCTGTTTACCAGCACCCTCGCCGCCGTTTTGTTGGTCTGCCCGGTAGACCGCCCCTTTGTCCGCTTGCCGTTCTCGTCATAAGCGTAGAAATACACGACTCGTTTCCCCGAAGGGGTAACCCGAAAATACAAGGTAAAATCATTATGAATCTTCATAACGCCCTCTTTTTTGGGAATATGATGTCATTAGTGATTACACCGAATTCCCATAATTTTTAGCGTAAAAATCAGCAACGCTAATTCCTTATGGGATAAGCATTTACGGAAACCGTCTATCCTTTCATTAGGTAAAACGTGCAATTTTCCTTATGTCGGGTATAATTATTCCGACAAGTCTAGAGATATATCCTTCTTGAAAAAGAGCATAATCCAAAAAAGCTTCACTTGGAATAGTTTCTATGCTACTATCAGAAAGGTCAAGGGATACATATTTATCCGTATCTTGTAATATGTATTTGAGTGTACCAAAATCATCATCTGTAATGTTCAACTTGATTTTAGCTGGATTGGTTTCAGTATTTGCTGGCAATGCATTCAAATATGCTACTAATTTATCAATACCATCTATAAATATATATGGTTCTGTTGTTGTCCCTCCTGTGCCTTCTGACCATTTTGCGTATAACGTCATGTCGGTTTGTGGAACAAAATCAAAGTCGTAAAGTTGGTCAAATGTTTCATTATCTGTATACCAGCCTGAAAAAGTCATGGGCTCAGTATCAGCGTTTCTTTTCGTCGGATTTTGCGGTCTTTTTACACGCTCGCCAGCTATTAATTTTTGGCTTGGCACAGGGGTTCCGCCGTTGCTGTTAAAAGTTATGGTTTTTTCTTCAAGGACTTCTGCCATCCACGGATTTTCTAATTCACAGGCAACCAGCAATGCGAAAAAAATACAAATTATTGGTATAAAAACTTTTATTTTTTTTCGTGCTAATACTCCAAAGGAAAATACCATTTTTGTATTTTATTATGTTTTTTGGGTTTTTGTCAAGTGCAATTCGGCTGTTTAACAGAAAAATAGTTAACTGATTGTCGTTAGCAATTAAAATTTCTTTAAAAAAGTACAATATTTTCAAATTTAGTCAAGCAAAACGAGGAATACGCACCCATATAGGGTATGTAGTTTTTAAGCCGTCTTGAGATGGTTAACTACAAACCTTACTTATGGAGTTTGCTATGAAAACAAACGAAAAATTTAAAAATAGCGTTTTCTCTTTCGTCTTCAGTAAGCCTGACGTTTTAAGAGAACTCTACTGCGCACTGGAAGGGATAACCCTCAGTAAAGATGTTCCCGTCGTTATCAACACCCTAGAGGACATTCTGTTCATGGATATGATCAACGACATATCTTTTGAAATCGGAGGGAAACTGGTCGTGCTTATCGAACACCAGTCTACCATAAACCCGAACATGGCTTTACGCCTGCTCATGTACATAGGCAGGGTTTATGAAAAGATTATCAATGACGAAAAGATTTATTCATCGACAAAAATCTCAATTCCAAAGCCTGAATTTTTTGTGCTGTACAACGGAGTAAAGCCGTTCCCCGATGAGGAAACAGTAAAGCTTTCAGAACTGTTTGAGAATACGGAAAGTTTGGGGCTTTCAGAAAAAGAGCTTCCTGCTTTGGAACTGGAGGTAAGAGTGCTTAACATAAACAAGGGAAAGAACGAGGAAATAGCGAAAAAGTGCCAGACCTTGCAACAATACAGCGCGTTTATAGCGAAGGTTAGGGAATATCAAGGAGAAGGATTATCTTTAAGGGAAGCGATAAAAAAGACCGTGCAATATTGCCGAAAACATGATATATTGAAAGAGTTAATGGAGAAACACGCCAAGGAGATTATGAGTATGCTTACGACGGAATGGAACTGGGACACAGCGAAAAAAGTCTGGCAGGAAGAAGCTATGGAAGAAGAGAAGTTAATAATAGCGAAAAATTTGCTAGAAAAGGGATCAACGCTTGAATTTGTGCATGAGATTACTGGACTTTCTCTTGAGAAGATACAAGAATTATAACGATGGATATAACATGATTTTCGGGGAATGAAACTGGGACACCGCAAAAAAAGTATTGTAATAAAATTTTAACCGCGAACCAAGAAAGCAGTTCGTGGTTAAATATTTTTAACAAACAAAAGCATAATAGAGTGCCACATTCTTTTAAAGATATTTCCCTTTTTAGCGTCATTTGCCGTTATCAACTCTGTTCTGCTTAATTCTCCTTGCTCGTCGGAAATTATAATGTAACCTGCGTGAGAACCTGCCGGGAGCGGAGCGGATAACTTTTTTTCTATTACGGTTTTATATTGAAGTTTACTCGCTCGGTTAATGGGAGACGTAAAATCCACAGGGCGGGCAAGAACAAGTTCTACCGTGTTTTCTCTACCTTTCCACAGTTTTGCGCTTTCAATTTTTTTGACCGTCAGGTGAACTGTCTTAAAATTGTCAAACGCCCAAGTAAGAAGGGCTATTCCGTCTTTATCACGAATAGCCGCTCCGTCTCGTGAACTGGGAGCACCAAGTAGAACAAGAATAAATCGGGTATTGTCCCTCTGTGCCGTAAGTGCGATATTGTAACCCGATTCATTAATAAATCCCGTTTTAAGTCCATCAACTCCGGGAAATGCTTTTAACAAAGTGTTTCTGTTTTCCTGACTGATTGTACGGGGATTACCTTTATTTTTTTCTTGTACGTTATTCGCCATAGGATACGCAAAAGTTGGAACAGAGTGAAACTCCGTAAGACTATGCGGATGCGACATCAAATACTGACGGCAAAAAGAGGCAAACTCGGCGGCGGTTGTCATATTGTTTTCGGAGATACCGGACGATTCAACAAATCGGGTAACTTGTAACCCCATGCGTTTTGCCTCGGTTGTCATCATGTCGGCAAATTGATCCATAGTCGGGGCAAGACGCAGAGCCAGAGCGACAGCGGCATCGTTACCTGAAACAACCGCAAGACCGAGTAATATTTCACGTATTGTAACAATTTGTCCGGGTTCAAGAAACATCAAACTGGAACGATAAGGCTGATTCTGTGCCCAACTTTCAACCGTTATGGGAATTATCTCGTCATAAGAAGCCCTGCCCTCTTCAATCTCCTTCATAACAAGATGCATTGTCATCAATTTTGTAAGCGAAGCCGGAGGAATTTCATCGTCAGGAGCTTTTGAATAAAGTATAGTCCCTGTATCAGCGTCAATTAAAACCGCCGCTTGGGAAATAATTTCAGGAGCGGTTTCAATAATAGGGATAAGTGCTGGTTGTGGCTCGTAAATTTGTGCTTGTGCAGATAAAGAAATAATTAAGAAATCTACCACGAACCACACGAACGTCACGAACTTTTTGTACATATCTTGTCGTTGTTCGTGTTGGTTTGTGTGGTTCGTGGTAAAAAATTTCAAAATTAAAACTCAGCCTGCCCCACGGCACGAGGATAGGGAATAACATCACGGATATTCGCCATGCCTGAAACATACTGAATAAGCCTTTCAAACCCAAGCCCAAACCCCGAATGAGGCACTGACCCGTAACGGCGAAGATCAAGATACCAATGATAATCTTCTTGTTTTAACCCAAGCTCTTTCATGCGATTAACAAGTTTATCAAGACTGTCCTCACGTTGCGAGCCGCCGATAATTTCACCTAACCGAGGGACAAGAACGTCCATGGCTCTTACTGTCTTGCCGTCATCGTTTAACTTCATATAAAAAGCTTTTATTTCTTTTGGATAATCCGTAACAATTACAGGACCGCCTGCGACCTTTTCCGTTAAATATCTTTCATGCTCGCTTTGTAAATCGCAGCCCCAACTTGGCTTAAATTCAAAAATATCGCTTTTTGCGGCAACGGCTTTTTCCAACTCTTTAACTGCGTCAGTATAAGTAATATGCGAAAATTTAGCCGCCGCTACCTGCCGCAGATTTTCGATTATTCCCTTCTCGATATGTGCGTCAAAAAAAGCAAGTTCATCGGCACATTCGTTAAGGGCGGCGTTAAAAACATATTTTAAGAAATCTTCAGCTAACGCCATATCGTCTTTTAACTCGGCAAAAGCTACTTCCGGCTCTACCATCCAGAATTCGGCAAGGTGGCGGACAGTGTTGGAGTTTTCCGCTCTAAAAGTGGGACCAAAAGTATAAATACGAGATACCGCCGTAGCGTAAGTTTCCCCCTCAAGCTGCCCTGATACAGTTAAAAATGTTTTTTTGCCAAAAAAATCTTTGGAGTAATCGATTGAGCCAGCTTGCCCGTTATTCGCTTTTTGGGCAAATTGTTTTGCAACGGCTTCAAGATCGAGTGTCGTTACCTGAAACATCGCTCCCGCACCTTCGCAATCTCCTGCCGTGATAATCGGCGTGTGAAGGTAATGAAAATCCCTCTCCTGAAAATATCTGTGAATTGCGAACGCCAATCGGCTTCTAAGACGGGCTACCGCTCCAAAAGTATTGGTACGAGGGCGAAGGTGTGCAATTTCACGAAGGAATTCCAAAGAGTGCCGTTTTTTTTGAAGCGGATAAGCCTGCGTATCACCGACAGCCTCAGCAGGTGCGTCTCCAAAAATATGCAAAGACACAGCCGCAATTTCCACCGCCTGCCCTGAAGCCGGAGAAGGTATCAATTTACCGCTGATTTTAACGGAAGCTCCAGTAGAAAGAGAGGACAGAGCGGCTTCCGTTTGCTCGTCAATTCCAGCTCCTCTGTCAAAGGTACATTGAATACCGGCAAAGCAGGAACCGTCGTTTACTTCCACAAAGACAAGATTCTTCATGTCCCTCTTTGTCCTGACCCACCCTGAAATCTCCACTTCCTGAGACTGCGGAGACTGCGTAAGAATGTATTTTATTAATGTTGGTAACATGAGGGTATTATACAGAGACAGGTAATAAATGACTAGTAGAGATTTTCTTATCACGAACTTCACGAACCAATGCGAACACAAGAAGATGGATAAGATGTTTTTTGGGCATACATCTTAACCGCTCATTAAAATAAAAATTACGCTCTATGTAGTGTACCCTGTAAGACAAGGTACACTACTGAAAAGTGGCGTCAATTACCGTTGCGTGTCCCCGGCATGAAATGTCAGGCACTCTGTTTTACTTATTGTTAATCGGGAGCCGTAGTTGACTCGGTAAACCCTATCTCATACGTGCCGCTGTAACTGCTGCCATACGGTCTAACCTTTATATAATACGTCTGCCCCGATGTTACTGACTGCGAGATGTATTTGTTAGAACTATACAATGTTTCACTTCCGACCGTTGAACCGCTTGAGTTATATAACTGCACATACAAGTATGTCAACGTCCCTAAAGAAACATGAATGTACTGTGTTGACGCGGTGGCTGTAAATGAGAACCACTGCACATCGCTTGATGTGGGAAGATTGCCGTCAGCCCATGTGTTCAGGGTAAGAGGAATGGTATCCGGAGGAGTA
Organism: Treponema sp. R6D11; assembly: GCF_054786075.1. Taxonomy (NCBI): domain Bacteria; kingdom Pseudomonadati; phylum Spirochaetota; class Spirochaetia; order Treponematales; family Treponemataceae; genus Treponema; species Treponema sp. R6D11. The sequence continues at coordinate 9,194 of NZ_BDHD01000071.1, forward strand.
ACCCTTGCATTAAACCCTATCCTATACGTGCCGCTGTAACTGCTGTCGTACGGTCTAACCCTGATATAATACGTCTGCCCCGATGTTAATGACCGCGAGATGTATTTGTTGGAACTATTACTAGACAAACTTGTTTGGTCTCCGACCGTTGAACCGCTTGAGTTATATAACTGCACATACAAGTATGTCAGCGTCCCGAAATTAACATGAATGCACTGCTCTGATGCGGTGGCGGTAAAGGAGAACCACTGCCGCCGCCGTCTTCGCAGGCTGTCATAGAAAACCCAGTTACTGCAAAGATTATTGTTAGCAAACTAATAATAATCTTTGCTTGGAGTTTTGCTTTCGCAAAACCCCACACATTACTTTTTTTGTTCTTCATAAGTCACTCCTTAAAATTGATTTATGTATAAAAAAACCGCTTGCCCAAACCGACAAACGGCATTTTTCCGAGGATAATGAGAAATGTAACCACGCTGTGGTTATTGCGTTGAAATTGCGATGTTTCTTTGCTTTGTAAGTCGGTATAGCATGGGGGGGGGGG
>NZ_BDHD01000072.1:0-9731 GCF_054786075.1 Treponema sp. R6D11
AGGAGCGAAAATCATGACTAGTTATAAAGAGTTAGGGCTTGTAAATACAAAGGAGCTTTTTAAAAAAGCGGTTTCGGGCGGATATGCTATTCCAGCTTACAATTTTAACAATATGGAACAAATGCAGGCGATTATTCAGGCTTGCGTGGAAACCAAATCGCCTGTTATTTTGCAGGTTTCGTCTGGGGCTAGAAAATACGCCAACCAGAATATCCTTAAAAATATGGCTCGAGGAGCTGTAGAATACGCACATGAGCTTGGCTACGATATACCAATCGTCCTGCACCTTGACCACGGCGACAGTTTTGAACTTTGCAAAGATTGTATCGAGACGGGATTTTCTTCCGTAATGATAGACGGCTCGCATTTAAGCTATGACGAAAATGTGGCGCTTACAAAAAAAGTCTGTGAGCTTGCCCATTCACAAAAAGATTATGTTACAGTGGAAGGAGAGCTTGGAGTTCTTGCCGGAGTTGAAGACGATGTTTCATCGGAACACAGCCATTATACACAGCCGTCCGAAGTTATAGATTTTGTAGGAAAGACAAAGGTCGATTCATTGGCTATCTCTATCGGGACTAGCCACGGAAGAGCGAAGTTCAAACCGGAACAATGTACAAGGGACGCAGACGGCATCCTTATCCCCCCTCCGTTACGTTTTGACATTCTCGAAGAAATCGAAAAACAGATACCGGGCTTCCCAATCGTTCTGCACGGATCTTCATCAGTGCCAATTGAATATGTGCATATGATAGAAAAATACGGCGGAAAACTTACGGATTCAGTCGGCATACCCGAAGAACAGCTTCGTAAAGCGGCAAAAAGCGCGGTCTGCAAAATTAATATTGATTCAGACGGACGCCTTGCCATGACAGCTTTAATCCGCAAAGTTTTATTCGAGAAACCGGACGAGTTTGATCCTCGCAAGTTGCTCGGACCTGCGCGTGATGAGCTTAAAAAACTTTATTCGCACAAGAATCAGAATGTTCTTGGCTCGGCGGGACGTGCGTGAAAAAAAATACATCAATGATACCTATGCTGCTGACTAAGAATATTAGTTTAGCGGCAAAGATATCAAGCGGTTTATTCAGAATCGGCAAAGCAAGATACTTCTTAAATCAAAATTATAAACACGACCATTTTAAAAATTTGGCTCTTGTTTATTTTAAAGTAACAGGCGCTTGCAACCTTCGCTGTAAAATGTGCGGACAATACGGCGATAAGGGCGTAATGAAGGATTGTGCGGCGGAAGAAAACAAAAAAATACTTCCGCTTGAAACATGGAAAAAATTTATCGATGAAGTCGCGCCCAGAAAACCTGTTTCTTACATTTGGGGCGGAGAGCCGTTCCTCTACCCCGATCTTTTACCTCTTGCAAAATATATGGTAGAAAAAGGATTATATGTCAGCGTAAATACAAATGGCACTTTAATGGAACGGCACGCGGAGCAAATTGTCCGCGACGGATGGAGCACAATTTTTGTTTCACTTGACGCTTTCCGCGACGTAAACGACGAATTACGTGGCACAGGTTCTTACGATAAAGTAATAGCGGGATTAAAAGCCATTAACAATGAAAAAATAAAACAAAAAAAGAAATATCCCCTGTTAAGCATTGTAACTGTCGTTACAAATAAAAATTACATGGACTTGGCTAACCTTTCCGAGGCAAGCAGGGAATACAACATTGACCTTCACATCTACAATTTAGGCACTTACACAAACGACAGCATTGTAGCCACTCAAAAACGTTTTATGAAAGAAAAATTGGACACCGACATTGACTGTCTTGAAGCGTACAACACAGGCTACAACATCGGAATAGACGGACAAAAATTACACAAGATTCTGCACGATATTCAAGAAAAAAACTTTGGACACGCCGTGCTTACAGTTCCCACATTAAACCCTGAAAAAACGCACACATACTATGCGGAACTTGAAACTCCGGTAAGAAACCACTGCGTAGTCCCTTGGTGTCAATTAAACGTAAACTACAACGGCGACGTGCATTTTTGCGCCGATTACCCCGACTACATTTTAGGCAACATAAAAAACCAATCAATTAAAGAGATATACAACGGAGACCGCGCGAATTTATTCAGAAAAACACTAAATGAATGTGAAGGCGGAATGTTCCCTGGATGCCTACGCTGTTATCAAAATATGCTTTTTGGCAAAAAAATAAAAGGATTTTAAGACTTCGTCGTCCTATAACGCTCTTCCACTAGACACTAATTACTAACAACTATACACTATTCTCATAATGGAACAGGTTAAATGGGTCTGGAACTACATGAAAGGAAAGAGGGCTTTCTTTTTAGGAGGGCTTTTCCTTACTGTTGTTACCTCGTCTATTCGTATTATTAACGCCATGCTAGGAAGGCGAATAATTGACGAAGTTATCGTAGGCGGCAATACAAACCCGTTAATAAGAATACTTGTAATAATGATGATAGTCCAACTGACACGGCTTGGACTTAACTACCTTCAAATAATATTTATGGAAATCGCCAGTACCGACATAATGACCCGCCTTCGCCGCGACATGTACCAGACTGTCCAATGGCAGGATTTTAAATTTTTAAACCGCTTCCCTACCGGAAACCTTATGACCCGTATGACCCAGGACTTAGACCGCTTACGCCATACCGTCGCATGGGTTTCCTACCAGTTTGTCGGAGCTATCGCCCTTTTTGCGGCGACGTTTATTTTTTACCTTTTTATGAACTGGAAACTTGCCCTTTGTATTGTTGGGATTACGCCTTTTATTCTATATATAAGCCGCCGTTTCGTAAAAAAAATCAGACCTCGGTTTATGCTACTGCGGCAAAAACTTACAGACCTTGGAACTTCCGTTACGGAAAACATTGACGGCAACCGAGTGGTAAAAGCGTTTGCCCGTGAAGAATACGAAAAGAAAAAAGTTGAAAAACAAAACGCCGAATTCCGAGACATAAGCTGCGAGAACGCCCTTATAACCGCTAAATATCAGCCGTTTCTTGATACCGCAAGCCAGTTACTTACAGTTATAATGCTTGTCGCAGGCGGTTACTTCCTAATCAAGGGGTGGCTTACGGCGGGCGAATACATGGCGTTTTCCTCGCTTACATGGGCATTGGCTATGCCTATGCAGATGCTCGGTCCCTTACTCGCAGACCTTGAACGTTGGACTTCCGCAGGGCAGATGATCCGTGAAGTGGTAGAAGCACCCAAGGGAATAAGCGATATGTCGGGGGCTATTCAGCTAACGCAACGCCCCAAAGGAAGAATTGAATTCAGGGACGTAAAACTTACCATTGACGGAAATAAAATCCTTGAGGATATTAATTTTACGGCGGAAGCCGGCTCCACTATCGGCATACTTGGAAGCACGGGGGCGGGCAAGACTTCGCTTATAAACCTGCTTGTGCGTTTTTATGAGCCTGATTACGGAGCAGTTCTTTTGGACGGCGAAGACGTAAGACGCTACACATTATCATCGTTAAGACGGCATATAGGGCTTGCCATGCAGGACGTGTTTTTATTTTCCGATTCCGTAAAGGGCAATATTTCCTACGGCAGACCTGACCTTGACGATGAAACCATAAAAAAACGAGCTATACAGTCCGACGCTGACAATTTTATTAAAGAGATGTCCGATGGCTATGACACATTGGTAGGAGAACGAGGGGTCGGTATTTCAGGCGGACAGAGGCAGAGGATCGCTCTTGCAAGGGCGTTAGCCATAGAGCCTGCCGTCCTTGTGTTAGACGATACTACTTCCGCCGTGGACAGCGAGACGGAGCAGTATATTCAGGAACATCTTGAAAAACTTGAGTTTCCCTGCACAAAGATAATTATCGCCCAGAGAATATCTTCGTTTAGAAAAGCGGATTTAATTCTTGTCATGGACAAGGGAAAAATCATTGAAAGAGGGACTAACGAGGAACTGCTTGCCAAGAAAGGATTTTATCATCATATTTGGTCGCTTCAACATAATGCTGGCATTTCCGCTTTGGAGGGAACCAAATGAGTTTCTTCAGTAAAAATCGAGAGCAAAAAACATCCAAAGAAAAAAACCGCTACGATATGGACGAATACCTTGACGAAAAGGTAAGTCTTTTTAACGTAAAAAGGGTTCTAGGTTATCTCTTAAAAGCAAAAAGTCATTTAAGGCTTTCATTAATTGTAAGCATCCTTGCCTCGATTTCCGGTCTTGTAGGACCATTGTTTATTAAAACTGCGTTAGACGAAGCCGTCCCAAACAAAGACATGCGCCAACTGCTGTTAATGGGCGTATACCTTACCGCATCTATTATTGTAAGCGTCGCATTAAGCGCGGTGCGTAACATACTTGTAGCAAAGGCGGGCGCGGGAATAATTCATGACATAAGGCAGGACTTGTTCGCCCATCTGCAAAAATTGGCTTTTAGTTTTTTTGATTCCCGTCCGCATGGAAAAATATTTGTTCGTGTAGTACCCTATGTAAACAGCGTATCGGACGCCCTATCCAACGGAATTATCAACTTTGTAATTGAAGTGTTAAATATCTTCTTTATTATCTTTTTCATGTACAAAGTAGACCCCCACCTTGCGACAGTTACAGTTATCGGGCTTCCACTGCTTGCCATTTTTATTTGGACGATTAAACCAGCCCAACGCAGGGCGTGGCAGGCTGTTTCAAACAAAGGTTCAAACATAAACGCCTATATTCAGGAATCCATAGACGGCGTAAGAGTTACGCAAGCCTTCGACAGGCAAAATAAAAACCTCGATATAATGAACGATCTTGCCGACCAACGCAACCATGAATGGATGAAGGCGATTTATATTTCCAATACGGTATGGTTCTCTACGGAATCTATCAGCCAGTTGGTATGGTCGTTCGTGTACATCATGGGAGTTTTCTGGATGAACCCAATGGCAAGTTTCGGTATGTTGCTCGTTATGGGAAACTACGCATGGCGTTTCTGGCAGCCGATTATTAACCTTGCCAACATTTACAACACTTTTATAACCGCAATGTCGTATCTTGACAGGATTTTTGACACGATTGCGGAGCCGATAACGATTCAAGATATTCCCAACGCCGTGGAATTTCCTTTTATGCGAGGACACGTTGAATTTAAAAACGTAAGTTTCAGTTATGACGGAACTCGCAAAGTGCTGAACAACGTGAGTTTTTACGGACACCCCGGGCAAAGCATAGCCATTGTAGGTCCAACAGGAGCCGGAAAAACAACCATTGTAAATCTGCTGTCTCGTTTTTATAACATCGAAGACGGACAGATTTTTATTGACGGTCAGGATATAATGAAGGTTACCCTACATTCGTTAAGAAGCCAGATGGGAATAATGTTACAGGACAGCTTTTTATTCACGGGAACGATAGCCGACAACATACGTTACGGGAAACTTGACGCAACTGACGAAGAAATCCGCGCCGCCGCAAAATTAATTGGCGCTAACCAATTTATAGAAAAATTGCCTGATGGCTATAATACCCGAATAACGGAGCGCGGAAGCGGCATCTCTGCGGGCGAAAGACAGCTTTTAGCCTTTACACGCACCCTTATTTCCAACCCACGCATACTCATTCTTGACGAAGCGACAAGCAGTATCGACACAGGCACGGAACAACTTGTGCAAGAAGGAATCCAAACATTAATGAAAGGACGCACTTCCTTTATCATCGCCCACAGACTTTCCACTATACGCAACTGCACGCAAATAATGTTTGTAAACGACGGACAAATAGTAGAAAGCGGCACGCACGAGGAATTAATGACTCAACGAGGAAGATATTACGAACTTTGTGTGGCTCAGTATCAGCAGTAGGGAGTTTTTTACATAAAAGCGCAGACTTACTTGACAAGTTGTCAAATTTAAAGTAAATTTATCCTATGAAAACAATGGCTGTTGGAGAGATAAAGACTCACTTTTCGCAAATTTTAGGCGAAGTAAAACATGGGAAAAAAGTAGGGATTTTATTTGGCAGGGCTAAAAAACCGATAGCTATGATTGTTCCATACAGGGAAGAAAAAAAAGGCGAAAGGAAGATTGGCATACTTGATGGTAAAGCAAAGATAGAATTTAAGAATAATTTTAAAATGACAACAGAAGAATTATGCGGTTTTGATAATTAGGAAAAACAATGAAATTACTGTTAGATACACATACTTTATTATGGACAATAGGAAAAACAAATGAGTTGTCAAATAAAGTCATTCAAGAGATAAAGAGCGAAGATAACGAAATTTTTGTAAGCGCTGTTTCATTATGGGAAATTGCCCTAAAATGCAGTATTGGAAGATTACTCGTTAGCTTTAATGTAGATAAAATACCGGAATATTGCCGAAAGATGGGATTTACATTAATTCCACTGGAACCGCTTGACGCGTTAAACAGTTTGCACCTTCCTCAAAAAGACAGTCATAAGGATCCATTTGATAGAATGTTGATATTTCAATGTATAAAAAACGAATATATTTTTGTCAGCAAAGATACGCAAATGAAATTATATGAAGATGAAGGATTGATAAGCCTATGGTTTTAATTTTGTAGTTAATATCTTCGCTCTCAACTCTTATTTACAAACGACAACCCAAAAGGTACGTGCGCTACAATTAAGAAAAGGAAGCCAAGTATGGTTTGCTGTGAAAAAAACGCCCAGTATGCGGCAGCGCCGGTAATCGGCAGAAGAATCATACATAAAATTGCAAGCACGGAAATAAAAGGATTATAACTATTTGTCATCCAAATAATTAAGTAGGAAATGCCGACGGCTAATGCTGTCCATAAAAGCGGAGCCATTACAAGCAAAATAGGATCGTTCATAGAACTCCATGTTAAAGCCCGCAGAGCGCCGACAGGGATCAGCCAAAGTAATGTAAAATTGGAAAAATCGACATCGGAAAATCCGCTGAATATGTACATGATAAAGTATGCGATAAACGGAAGTATTACGGGCATGCTTACAATTTCAAAGAAACCAAATAGCCAGCGTGAAAAACCAAATCCTCCCGGATTGAAAATATAACCAAGGAGGTATTGAATTATTGCCGTAATACTGCCCAATATCAAAGCCCATACGCTTCCCGTGGCGTTTCCGCTACCGCTTATTGAACGGCGAAAGAGATAAAATAATGGAACCCACAAAAGACAGAAAAAAGTCATTAGGCAAATTTCGCTATTGGAACAAATGTATCCGTTTTAAGTGAAGCGCCGCCCACAAGAGCGCCGTCTATATTTTCCATCGCCATTAACTGCGCGGCGTTATCCGGTTTTACAGAGCCGCCGTACTGAATAACAATCTTATCCGCGGCATCTTGTCCGTACAAACGCGCGATTACTTTGCGAACAAACGCATGAACGGCTTCCGCGTCCTGAGGCGTTGCCGTCTTTCCAGTACCGATTGCCCAAACAGGCTCGTATGCTATAACAACATTGGAAAGCTGCCCCGCGTCTACGCCTTCAAGCCCTTTGACTGTCTGTCTTTCGCAGACTTCTTCAACCTTGCCGGCTTCGCGTTCTTCCAAAAGCTCGCCTATACAAAGAATAACTTCAAAGCCGTGTTTTAGAGCCAACTTTACTTTTTTGTTGATAAGCGCATCGTCTTCCTTATATGTGTGCCGTCTTTCGCTGTGTCCTAAAATAATTGTTTGTACGCCAAGGTCTTTTAACTGCAATACCGATACTTCCCCGGTATGAGCACCCTGCTCTTCGCAAGCGCAATTCTGCGCTCCAAGGCGAATATTTGTACCCTCGATAATAGCGGATACAGTCTCAAGGCTTGTAAATGTGGGGGCGATAAGGTACTCGTGCTTGCCCCCCTTTAATGCCGTAACAAGCGCCTGTGCCAATTCTGCGGATTCGGCTCTTGTTTTATGCATTTTCCAGTTTCCTGCGATATAATAAGGTCTACCCATTATTTACTCCTTAAATTTGGTTATTTATTGAATATATTATATACAAAAGGGGAAATTTGTACAAGTACGGCAAAAAAGCGCTTTTTCCCCGTCAAAATGAATTAAAATATTTTTTTTAAAATATACAAAAAACCTATAAAACATATTGACATAATAGGAATTATATTATATCCTGAGAGTAAAATAAAGCCTATAAAACCTATTGGCTAACTAGGATTTATTTTATCTAGTTTGTTATAAAAATAATTTAAGGAGGGAAAGAAAAAGAATGAAAATTCGAACAAAACTTTTCGGCGGTTTTTCTATTGTTGTCGCAATAGGAATATTACTTGGTATAGTGGGGTATTACAGCAATATAAAGCTAACATCCTCATCCAAAGAAATTCTTTGTTTATCAGAAGTAAGAATGAGTATAACGTCAATATTAAACGCGCACTTTTTCTGGAGACAGGAATTGTCTGATACGGTGTATACCGGCGCGGCGTTTTCAGATTCGCTTGATCATGCCGACAGTTCCTTAGGCAAATATTTAAACAGCGATGAAGTAAAAAAGATAACTGATCCGCAGGCTCTTTCAATCCTTAATCAGGTTATTGAACCTGATCGTCTTGTTTATGCCAAAGCGGGAGAAATTATCAATCATCTTAAAAAAGGTGAAACAAATGAAGCGTCTAAAAAACTCACGGAAGATGTTTTTCCAAACTTAAATGAAGTCATAGTCAATTTGGAAAAAATAGAAACCCGATACGGTATTTTGCTTAACGATATAATTGTAGAAAACAACAATTTAGGCGTAATTTCCGAACGCATTATTATAGCGGTTATCATTGTCGCTATAATTGCAAGTATTTTGTTAGCGTTAATTATTACATCTAATATTACCAAGCCAATCATCAAGGTGGCGGATCAACTTAAAGATATTGCCGAAGGCGAAGGTGATTTAACCCATGCTATACCGATACATTCTAATGACGAAGTAGGCGACCTTGCCCTTTACTTCAACGAGACATTGGAGAAAATCAAAAACCTTGTCGTAAATGTCAAAGGAGAAGCAAACACATTATCCGGCATCGGAAGAACTCTTGCCGACGACATGAATGAAACTGCCGCCGCGGTAAACCAAATTAACGCTAATATTCAGAGCATCAAGGGAAGAATCATTAATCAAAGCGCAAGCGTTAGTCAAACTCACGCGACAATGGAACAGCTTACTGTAAACATTCATAAACTCAATGAGCATGTAGAAAACCAGAGTATACACATGGCGCAAGCTTCGTCCGCCATTGAGCAGATGATGGCAAATATCGGTTTAGTTACAAATACGCTAGTCAACAATGCGGATAATGTAAAAACATTAAGGGAAGCATCTGAAGTTGGACGCACCAGCTTGCAGGAAGTGGCGTCGGACATTCAGGAAATTGCCCGTGAATCAGAAGGACTTATGGAGATTAACGCGGTAATGAATAACATCGCAAGCCAAACCAATTTGCTTTCGATGAATGCGGCGATAGAAGCCGCACATGCCGGAGAAGCTGGCAAAGGCTTTGCCGTAGTCGCCGATGAAATTCGCAAACTGGCTGAAAGTTCAGGCGCGCAGTCCAAAACAATTGGCACGATACTGAAAAAAATAGCGGAATCAATCAAAAAAATTACAGTATCCACTGAAAGCGTACTGACCAAATTTGAAGCGATTGATACAAGCGTAAAAACAGTCGCGGATCAGGAAGAAAGTATCCGTAACTCAATGGAGGAACAGACAACGGGAAGCAGGCAGGTGCTTGAAGGCGTTATCGAAGTGAACGAAATAACGCGGCATTTTCC
>NZ_BDHD01000073.1:0-9355 GCF_054786075.1 Treponema sp. R6D11
GGATTAAGGCTTATGCATCTGGAAACAATATATTATAGCTTTTTTAACTTGATTTGTGTTCTTGTGCTGTCGTTAATTGTAATAGCTCTTTTGATAATTATTTTTGTAAGACGGGCAAATGAAAAGAAAAAACTTGAAAAAATGGTGGAATTGCAAACTAGAGAGCTAAGCAGGCGCTTGCAAGAAGCAACATCTGAGCTTGAATCTTCTAAATCGACAAGCAAAGCTAAATCGGCTTTTTATATAAATATAAGCAATGAGATAATGACGATACTAAACAGCAATATAGGTTTTTTAGTAACGGCATTAGATGGTAATACTTCTCAAAAGACCAGTGATTCTTTGTCTAATATTCGCATAAATACAGAAAGACTTATGCAAGTTATTAATGACATCATGGATATTTCAAAGATTGAATCCGGTGAAATGTCGCTTAAGAAAAATCCTTTTGATATGCACGAGCTTTTTGCCGGTTGCAGAACATTGGTAATGCCTAAAGCCGTAGAAAAAGGTTTATTACTTCACTTTTATGCCGAGCCGAGCGTTGGAAAAAAACCTGTCGGCGATATTGCAAGACTCCGACAAGTATTTGTAAATCTGCTTTTTAACGCGGTAAAATATACAAATACAGGTATGGTTAAACTTGTGTCTGATATTCTGAGTATTGACGATAAATCAATTACAATACATTTTGAAGTTAAAGACAGCGGCGTTGGTATGACGCAAGAACAGATAGCGAATATATTTAAACCGTTTTCGCTGGTGGAAAAATCTTATAAGAACGGTTCCACAGGGCTTAGCTTGCCGATTACAAAAAGCATAATCGAAATGATGGGAGGTACGCTTTCTGTCGATAGTACGCCCGGTATTGGAAGCAGGTTTAGTTTCGATCTTACATTTGATACAATTGATGTTTCCATAGATGACATACTTCAAGAAAGAGTTTCATATAGAGACATTAACAAGCCTTTATTTGAGGGTGATGTTCTGATATGCGAAGACAATTTTATGAAGCAGGAAGTTATTCGCGAACATCTTGCAAGCGTTGGTTTAAAAACTGAAGTTGCGGAAAATGGATTAATCGGCATAGAGAAGGTTAAAAATAGATTAAATAAAGGCGAGAAATTATATGATTTAATTTTTATGGATATGCATATGCCTGTAATGGACGGACTTGAGGCGGCGGTTGAAATCGTTAAGATGGGCATTAAGATACCTATTGTCGCTCTTACCGCTAACATAATGATCGATGATTTGGATATGTATAAGACGCATGGTATAATAGATTGTGTAAGCAAGCCGTTCACATCGCAGGAATTATGGCGTTGTTTGCTGAAACACCTAACGCCGATAAATAAACCTGAATTGCAATCCGAATCTGACACAGAAATTCAAGAATCGCTTGAAAAATATTTTGTTAAAACAAATATGGATAAATACAATGAAATCTGCAAATGTATGGAAGAAGGCGATATAAAACTAGCGCACAGGTTGGTATATACATTAAAAGGAAATGCGGGACAAGTCGGAAAAAATCGTTTGCAGTCCGCTGCCGCCGCTGTGGAACATCAGCTTGCCGACGGTACAAACTCCGTTACTCCCGACCAAATGGCAGCGCTTAAAGACGAATTAGATTCCGCGCTTACGGAATTTCAATCGTTAATTGACAAAAGTAATTAATTTGTTGGAGGGAATATATGGCGGAAAATCAACCAAGTAGTGATGTAATTGATTTGTATAACAAAGGAAATGCCGCGGGAATGCTTAACAATTTTGTGGAAGCGTTTGAATTTTATATGTCTGCGGCTGAAAAAGGATACGCTCCGGCTCAATGTAATCTTGCTTTTTGTTATGAAAAAGGGCACGGCGTTCCCCTTGATTATAAAAAAGCTCTTGAATATTACCAAAAAGCGGCAAAGCAAGGATATGCTCCAGCTATATGTAACCTTGGCTGGTGTTATGAAAGCGGTGATGGAGTAGAGCAGGATTTAGAAAAAGCCTTTGCATATTACAGTAAAGCCGCGGAACAAGGATATGCTCCGGCTCAGGGTAATTTGGGTTTTTGCTGTGAAAATGGCAACGGCGTAACCAAAGATATTAAACAGGCTTTTGAATGGTATAAAGCGGCGGCGGCTCAAGGTAATGTTTTTGCTCAATTTAATTTGGGCGCATGTTATGAATTTGGCAAAGGAACAGAGCAGGACTTTGTAAAAGCGGCTGAATGGTACAGAAAATCCGCAGAGCATGGATATGCGCCTGCGCAGAATTGTCTTGGTATTTGTTACGAAAATGGCAACGGGGTAACAAAGAATCTGATGTCCGCTTCTGAATGGTATACTATTGCCGCGAATCAGGGATATACGGCGGCTAAGCAAAATCTGGATAACCTTAAGAAGAAATGATGTAACATCTAAAAACTTCAGTTTTTAGATGTTTTCATAACTTAAGAAGAAAATCGTTCTACAAATAACTTTTTATGTTGTAATGAAATTAACGATTTTCTTCAAGGAACCTTTAAAAACCTAACCGAGGTTTTTAAAGGTTCCATCTTGCCACGCCGCTTTTTTTCGCAGCCTGCGCCGTAGCGTTAGCTACAGCGTCTTTTATTCTTGGGTCAAAAGCGGCGGGAATAATGTAATCTTTGCGTAATTCGTTTTCACTAACAAGACCAGCAAGCGCGTATGCCGACGCAATTTTCATTTCATCGTTAATGTCGCTTGCGCGCACGTCCAGCGCTCCGCGAAAAATGCCAGGAAATGCAAGAACATTATTAATTTGATTTGCAAAATCACTGCGACCTGTTCCCACTACGGCGGCTCCCGCAGCAAGAGCTATATCCGGCATGATTTCAGGCGTCGGGTTGGACATTGGAAACAAAATAGCGTTAGGAGCCATAGATTTTACCATTTCCGGCGTTACCATGCCGGGCGCAGAAACGCCGATAAAAACATCGGCTCCCCGCAGAACGTCGGCAAGGCTTCCCTTTTTCATTTGTTTGTTAGATATTTCAGCCATTTCAGCCTTTTCACTGTTAAGCCCTTGTCTGCCTTTGTAAATTGCCCCCTGACGGTCGCATAGTACAACATCGTTTAAACCGGCGGTCTGCAACAGCCTGATTACGGCTATTCCAGCCGCACCCGCGCCAAGGGTAACCACGCTGATATTTTCCAGTTTTTTCCCTGTAACCTTTAGCGCGTTAAGCAATGCCGCAAGAGTTACTATCGCCGTTCCGTGTTGATCGTCATGGAAAATTGGAATATCACATAGCGCTTTTAATTTTCTTTCAATTTCAAAACAGCGCGGAGCAGAAATATCTTCCAAATTAATGCCGCCAAAACTTCCCGCAAGCATTGCTACTGTTTCTACGATAACGTCAACTTCTTTTGAGCGTATGCACAAGGGAACGGCGTCAACTCCGCCAAAGGCTTTAAACAACACGCATTTCCCTTCCATTACAGGCATTCCCGCTTCTGGACCAATATCGCCGAGACCCAAGACGGCGGTTCCGTCGGTTACAACGGCGACAGTATTCCAACGTCCTGTAAGTTCCCAGCTTTTATCGGGATTTTTTTGTATTTCAAGGCAGGGTTGGGCGACGCCAGGGGTATAGGCAAGCGACAGGTCTTCCCGCGTTGCTACGGGCATTTTGGGTATGGTTTCAAGTTTACCGCGCCACAGGTAATGCTTTTTTAAGGATTCTTCAGCATAATTCATAATGGTAATATATTAGAAAATCGCCGTATTCGCAAGCGGGTTGTTTTATGCTAAAATAAAGAACATATATAAAGATCAGATAATTGGAGAATATTTTGATAATAGGAATTGATATTGGCAGTACAATAACTAAAGCCGTTTCCATAGAAGATGGAAAAGTAACAAGAAGAATAAAAACAAAAGCATTAGACGCAGTAACTGCCGCTACGGGCGCTTTTGGAAAAATAGTTCTTGAAAACGGAATAAAAATAAATGCTGTAGAAAGAATCGAAATTACTGGAGCCGGCGCGTCAAAAATTAAAGATGATATTTTTGGCATTCCCACAGGCAAGGTAAATGAAATCGAGGCTATCGGCATCGGCGGAATGTTTCTTTCCGGCATGAATAATATAATTATTACAAATATTGGAACAGGAACCGTAATACTCGAAGCCGGCGACAAAGGTATTTCTCATTTTGGCGGCTCAGGTGTCGGCGGCGGAACAATTTTAGGATTAGGAAAAAAACTTTTATCTGTCGCCGAGTTCCACGATATTATGGAATTGGCAAAAAACGGAAAATTAAATCAGGTTGATCTTTTAATGGGCGATATTACGGATACAAGCATCAGTTTTTTAAACGGCGAGAGCACCGCTTCCAATTTTGGAAAAATGCTGGATACCGCTAATCATAGCGATATTGCCTTAGCTATTATCAACATGGTATATCAGGTAATCGGTGTTCTTTCTGTTTTTGCGGCAAGAGCGAAAAATTACAGCCGTGTTATTGTTACGGGAAACGGCAATAAAAACCCGATTGGGAAAAAAGTGCTTACCGATGTTTCCGCTATGTATGGGATTGAATTTGTTTATCCTGAATATGCCGAATATACTACGGCGATTGGAGCTGGATTATCAAACAGGAAGTGATATAAAGAACAGCGTTCCTTTGTTTGGTTCCGATTTAATTTTAATGCCGCCTTTAACTTCTTTTATACGGTCTCGTACAAGATTTAAGCCGATACCTCTTCCGCCGTGTACTGTTTCCGTATCCGCAGTGCTAAAGCCAGGCATGAATATTACTTTCATTAATATGTCGGGATTTTTTGCGTCTTCCGGCTTAATTAATTTGCGCGCTAACGCTCTTTCGGCAATCTTCTTGTAATCAAGACCTTTTCCGTCGTCAATAAGTTTTATATGAATATTTTTGTGATCTTCCGTCATCTTGATAGAAAGTTTTATGACGCCGATAGGATTTTTTCCTTTGGCTTTTCTTTCATCGGGCATTTCTATACCATGCAAAGCTGAATTGCGGATTAACTGCATAAGTATTTCTTTCATTACACGCCTTGGACCTTTATCAATGGCTTCGGGGTCAATGTCAGAAGAAATAAATTTAATTTGTTTTTGTAAATCTTCGGCGACTCTAGATGTTGTTTTTGCGAGAGATTCAATCAAGACTTTGATGTTTTGTTTTTCGCCGCCCTTGCTCTTGCCTCCGCCTCCGCCTCCTGCGTAACTTTGTATCTTGTTAAGAATATCCGCAAACCCGTCTTTTTCTTTGGAAATTTTCTCTATTTCCATAGTCAGATTTAACATTTCGCTGAAAGGCACTTCTCCCTGCATTTCGCGTAACTTCTTTATTTTTGATTCCAGAGCGTGTACCTTGTTGCCAAATACGTTCAATCCAAGTATAACCGCGTTTGATTTAATGGCATGAACAGATTGATAAATTTTTACAAGCGCGTCGTGCGTTGACATCGCTTCGTTTTTAAGTATGCCGTTAATTTCACCGATTTCATGTTCCATATCCGCCATGAAATCGGAAAATACATCTGGTTCTACCTGAATAAGTTCAAAAACGGACTGCATTTCTTCCTGACGTCT
Organism: Treponema sp. R6D11; assembly: GCF_054786075.1. NCBI lineage: Bacteria > Pseudomonadati > Spirochaetota > Spirochaetia > Treponematales > Treponemataceae > Treponema > Treponema sp. R6D11. Next base: position 5,580 of record NZ_BDHD01000073.1, read on the forward strand.
GGCTTCTTCTTCTGCCAACCTTTGCTGTAATTCAACTCTGGTAGTAATATCGTATATTGTTACAAGAATAAAAACATCGCCGTGTCCGCGTTCTACTGTAGCAAAAGCAAATTGAAAAACTTTTTTTTCTTCTGTTGCTTTGTTTATATAATGAAGTTCATTTAACGGATTTATTTCTTCAAGCATTTCTTGATCATAAGTGCGTTCAAGGATCATATTAAAGTAATCTTTTATCGCTTCTGATTCGCTCGGAGTAACTGAATCGTTAATTATGTCCATTAAATTTTTTCCAAAGAGTTTTGTGTCAGATAACAATTCTTCCAAATATCTTGAATAATGATCTTGAATAATATAATTTTTATCCATGAAGAAAAGACCGATCTTCATGCTGTCTTTCATAACGGCAATTTCATCGCGCTCGGCAAGATGAGTCATGTCGTATAAGCTGATAAGAGTGCCACCGCCACCGGGTAAGCCGTGGGAAGCCGCTTTAAAGTAGCGTTTCTGCCCGTTTAATGAAAACTCCCAGTCTTCCGCGTAATCGTCTTTTTCTTTTAACAGTTTTCCCGCGTGATTCTTTAAACTTCGTCCAGGGAAAAGATCGATAAGAGGGCGTCCTTGAACCAATGTAGGATCTTCCGTACCCGCTAAATCAGATAAAGTTTTACTTGCATAGACAATTTCATTGCGTTCATCTATCATGGCGACAACATTTTCTGTGGAAGCAAGAAGATCCATAAATGAATTTTGATGTTCAAGCGCTTTATCAAGAACAATAGTAGCCGATCTTGTAAGCAATAGCATTATAACACTGCTGAATAAACAAACAACACAAACAACAAGAACGGTAAATAAAGGCACATTTCCGCATATTGGATAACCTTTAAAAACAAGAAAACCTGTAAAAATGTTTTGAACTATAATAAAAACCAGCGTCCTGTTAAAATGCGAATATATACAACTTATTGCACACAAGAAAATACAGATAAGCGAATAACGTGAATCGTGCCACCCGCTTAGCATCATAAGCGCGGTATAGAACAACAAAAGAACAAAAGGTACGTTAAATGCCATTTTGTAATGGTTTATTGAGTTTTTGATAATTGCAATCACTATCATAAGCGTCAATATCATTACAAGTCCGGCAAGACTGTAATTAACTTTAACTTCGGATATGTATGTTTCAATTATATAAGCGGCGCTTAAAAAGAAAATCATTGCGACAGAAGAAAAGTTAGCAATGTTTTTTAATTTATTATTTTCTGCTTTCTTTATAGCCATGAATAAAGCCTTCCTTAAAGAGCCGCCATTGAAGCTAACGGGTATGATAAATTATTTATCGTTACCATTTGTATCGCGTGATTAACCACGCTCATAGTGATACCGGTATCTTGTATGTACTCGTTATCAAGTTGAATCCACATTTGTTCTGTAGAGTGAATTGTAATTTTTTTCCCCTGAAGAAAAACACAATTCTTTGGACGTTTCCCTCTGGAATATCTTCCTATGGACGAAAGCGTTCCCATTGGGTGAGATGACCTGATTAATGCAATATCTAAAAGCCCGTCATCTGGAGTTGCTTCAGCAACGCCAGTTAATTTTCCCGCTTGATACGGACCGTTTGCGACATGAATAAGACAGTAATTTCCAGAATAATCTGCGTCATCTACTGTTATTTTATATTCACGCGCGGCGATTTTTTTATCGAAAGAACTGGCTATCCTGCTTAAATAAGACGACAATCTTGAAAATAAAATAAAACTGGTTTTATTCATATTTGTTTTTAAGTCTTTTATTCTTTTAGATATTACGGAATTCAGTCCTATATAACAGGAATTTAACGCATAATTTACTCCCCATCTGATTGCGTCTGTAGGAATCGTTTCACTTTGAACAAGAGCCGGAATATCCCTGAATAATTCGACATTGTTCTCGCCAAATATTCGTAAAAAGTCATAGGATTCGCCGTGAGGAACGGCGGCAATTTGCATATTTGGATAAAGAGCAACGGCGTTTATGCAATCAAACAGGATTTCTTCCCCGCCTATCGCGTAAACTCTGATAGTATCGCCGGCTCGAGCTTTTTCCACCTCGTCCTGAATTATACTCATGGCGTTTCTTCTGTAACGCGAAAATTGTATGGAAAAATCAGGAGATTCTTGTGTTCTAAAAAATTGTCCTATACCGTCAAGAATGTTATCCATCTTCCATTGCTGACTGTAGAACGCTTTTGGATCGAACACAAAAACATGCTTCATTATGCTCTCTCCTGTTTATTTTTCAACATCAAGTTCAATTGCTATCATTAGGTGAAAAATATCGTTTTCAAACGCTTTGTGAGGAATACAAAGAATGCGGGTTTGTTTACTGGGCCATGCGATTGAATGTTCTCTTCCTTTGATAATTGTAGGAATAGAAATTACAATTTTATCTCCGTTAGGCACTTTTGGCTTAATGTTTCCGGCAATAATATTGTTTATTTCGCCGATAGCGTCCAATACATCGGCGTCAACTTCCGTATGTTTTGTGCCAACAAGAATATCGGTTAATTTGATCGCTAAATCGGCTTTCATGGAAACTATTACAGCGCCTTTAACCGCGCCGGAAAGACCTATTACCGCGGAAATGTCCCACTCAAAGGCTTTGTCCGGATCCAAAAAATGTGGATGTTTGGGGCTTACTTCAATACCTACAAATTCTTTAAATGTACTGACTGTAACTTCAACAAATGGTTCTACATAATTTTGTAATTCTACTGTCATCTTTCTTACATCCTGAATAAACGTAGTTTAGCCAACTTTTGCTTGAATAAATCAAGTTTAATTGGTTTTGTAATATAATCAGTGGCTCCGTGTTTTAACGCCTCAATGACGTTAAACTTCGCGGCTTCACTGGTTACCATAATAATAGGTAAATCCTTATATTGATCCATAGCTCTTACTTGTTTTAAGAAATCAATACCCGATAATCTCGGCATATTCCAGTCAAGCAAGATTAAATCAACAGTTTGAGTTTCCAACAACGCTAAAGCTTCTTCACCGTCTTTTGCTTCGATGAAGTTACATGAAGACTCTACTCCGGAAAAAACACCTTTAACTGTGTTTCTCATTATTCTGGAGTCGTCAACAATCATAATTGTTACACCGGCAGGCATAATACCTCCTTGAAATTAATTATTTACTTAATGATACTATATTTTTATCGGAAAAACAATGACTTTTGTGTATTTTTATGTACTTTTTTTACAAATTTCTTTGAATTTCCATTCTCCAAGATATAGTCCAATTCCATTTTTTAGGAAAATCCGACGAAGCCGCTTTAAAAGTGAATCTGCCATATTTAAAACGAATAGTTGTACCTAACGAAAGCTCCCATTTTTCCTCTTTTTCGGGAAAAAAGGTATATCCGGCTTTTGATCTAAATTGAAAAACCCCAACTGACCATAAAAATTCGCAATTTAAGTCGCCTGATTCCCATGACCAGTCGTTATTAAGTACAGGATAAACCGATTTATCGCTATCTGCCCCAGCCAATCCCTTTACTGAGCCTGAAAAATTGATACCAAGAGGGTTTTTTATTCCGATTTCCCGCATATTCAGGGAAATTCCAAGGTTACCCGAAAAATTATCGCTTATTTTTAACGGATTTATCGCATTTCTGTCCGCTGAGAGGGATATTCTTGTCAGTCGGAGCGCGTTATTTCGGGTTTTTGCGGAAGCTGGAAATCGCCAATAAAAGTCTGAAGAACTGCGGTTAAAATCTTCTCTAAAGTAGGG
>NZ_BDHD01000074.1:0-9346 GCF_054786075.1 Treponema sp. R6D11
TTTCACAGGCGTCGTCCGCAATTGATGAAATGGTAGCTAACATACATTCAGTTACAGAAACTCTTATTAAAAACTCTGAAAATGTAAATACATTAAAAGACGCTTCCGAGGTAGGTAGAGGCGGCTTACAGGAAGTGGCGGCTGACATTCAGGAAATAGCGCGTGAATCGGAAGGATTGTTAGAAATTAACTCCGTAATGGAAAATATCGCAAGCCAGACTAACTTGCTTTCCATGAACGCCGCCATTGAAGCCGCCCATGCCGGCGAAGCGGGCAAAGGCTTTGCCGTAATCGCAGATGAAATCCGCAAACTTGCGGAAAGCTCAAGCGAACAATCCAAGACAATCGGCAACGTGTTAAAGAAGATAAAAGAATCAATAGACAAGATAACCAAATCAACAGAGAATGTTCTTAATAAATTCGAGGCGATTGACTCAGGCGTAAAGACTGTAGCCCAACAGGAAGAAAACATCCGCAACGCCATGGAAGAACAAGGCGAAGGAAGCAAGCAAATTCTCGAAGGTATCGGCAATGTAAATAACATTACAAGGCAGGTAAAGAGCGGCTCGGAAGAAATGCTCGAAGGCAGTAAGGAAGTTATAACCGAAAGCCAGAACCTTGAAAAAGCGACACAGGAAATAACGGGCGGCATAAATGAAATGGCATCAGGCGCAGAGCAGATAAACGTAGCTGTACACCATGTTAACGAAATAAGCACCAAAAACAGAGAAGGAATTAGTACTTTAATGCACGAAGTCTCTCGGTTTAAGGTGGAATGACTAAAACGCTTTGCGTTTTAGTCAGCAGTTTTGGGCTTTGCCCAAAACTGCATCATTGATTAATCTTTATACTCGCGAAGGAATTTAAGAAGCGGCTCTTCCCATGATTTTGCCGTTTCTCTTTCCGCCATAAAACGGTTGTAAAGCGAAATTATATGCTCCTTTATCCGCGCCTTATCTTCTTCCTGAATCTTTGTTAAAGGAGCGGCGGACGGGTGAACTTTTATTTTCCGCAAAGATTCATCTGCTTTTGGCGCGGGGGAGAAAAGCAAATTTGTAAATGCCTGCGCTTCTTTGGGCGGGAAAAGCTCCGGGCTGAAACATGTCAAAGCGTATAATGCCGCCGGAATACAGTTTACGCTGTGTTGTTTAACAAAAAGAATCGCCTGACTTATCGCCAATGCGCCTTGTTTTACTTCCAACGCCTGTTCTTTTAATTTTTCATAGTCGCCCAATTTTTTAGCCGTTTCCACAAATTGCAAATAAGTGTGAATAACCACCATAACATGAAGGCTTGGAATGCACATCAAGTGGGGATCCATCATATGAATTACAAAAAAACGCGGTCTTGCGATATAAAACGGACGCTCTGTTGTTGACATATTTTTTTTGTAAACGTCCGCCGCAAAAGCGTATAAATTACCGATTGAATAAATAAAATCCCTCATGTGGACATACGCTTTACGTTTGTAGCGTCTAAGAAAAAACGTAATCATTCTTATCCAAAAATGAACAAAATCAAGGTAAATTGTTACCCATGACGGAATAAAAGGTATTTTTTTGTCCAGAGCGTGATCTACTTTTGTAACGGGAATTCTGCCGGGCAGAAACGCCGCGCGGAACTGACAAAAGAAAAAATTGTACAGTATCGACGGAACGCTCTTACAAAATGCCGGACGCAGAGGCGGGAAAAAAAACGAGTTTAAAAAAGCATAAAGCCAATTTTCGCTGTAAACGCTGTTTTTACGGCTCATAACTGTTAAAAATATCATAAAAAAATACCTTTGTCATCTATTATTTACCACTTCCCATAAAATTCCTTTTTTGCTACACTAATTTATTACAATTTTTAAAGAGGAATAAAATGATTCGATGCGGAGATATTGTTAAAGGAACCTGTCTTTTACAAAAAGGACAGCCGTTTCTTGTAGTTGAGAGGGAATTTCACACTCCCGGCAAAGGCACTGCTATTGCCAGAATAAAAATGAAAAGTATCAAGGACGGCTCCGTTCTTAGCATTACCGTCCCTACCCAACAGGAAGTAGAAGACGCGCAGGTAGACGTTCACACCTGTCAGTATCAATATGCCGATCAGGACAATTACCATTTTATGAATAATGAATCCTACGACCAATACGAGGTTCCAATATCTGAAAATCCAGATAAAAAATTATACTTAAAAGAAAACGACAATTACCAGCTTACCATTTGGGAAGGAAAAGTTATCGATATTCAGATTCCCTACAAGGTGGTTTTTACGGTTGCGGAAAGCGAGAACTATGTAAAAGGCGATACCGTATCGGGCGCGACAAAACCCATTGTAACCGAAACAGGTTTAACGGTTCGCGTTCCCCTTTTCATCAAACAGGGCGAAAAAATTCTTGTAAATACCGAAACAAACGAATATGTAGAACGTGTTAATGAATAAATCCCAAGTCTTACAAAGGAGTAACTTATGTTGATCAAGGTAATTCTTCTTCTTTTGTTTTTTGCAGTAACAATTTTTGTCGGGTTCTATTTTAAGAAAAGAACATCAAGCGTAAATGATTTTGTGCTTGGCGGACGCGCGGTAGGTCCATGGCTTACGGCTTTCGCTTACGGAACATCGTATTTTTCGGCGGTAATTTTTGTCGGATACGCCGGACAATTCGGTTGGAGATTCGGAACCGCCGCAACATGGATAGGTTTGGGCAATGCGTTTATAGGCTCCCTTATGCCGTGGGTAATACTCGGGCGGCGGACGCGCATAATGACACAACATTTAAAAAGCGCAACCATGCCTGAATTTTTCGGTTCAAGGTTCAACGCTACATCATTAAAAATAGGCGCGTCAATTATACTTTTTATATTCCTTATCCCCTACACTGCTTCGTTATACAACGGTCTTTCTCGTTTATTCGAGATGGCGTTTCATGTTGATTTTGTTTACTGTATTGTCGGCATGGCGGTTCTTACCGCAATTTATGTCGTAGTCGGCGGTTATTTTGCGACAGCGGCAAACGATTTTATTCAAGGCATAATCATGCTTTGCGGTATTGTCGCCGTTATAGCCGCTGTACTTCACAGTAACGGCGGTTTTATTAACGCTTTGGCAAAAATGGCGTCGGTAGAAGCAAAAAATGTTAACGGCGACGTTGTTCCCGGCATTCTATCGTCATTTTTCGGTCCCGATCCTTTAAGTTTATTAGGTGTCATAATTCTTACATCACTTGGAACATGGGGACTCCCGCAGATGGTTTCCAAATTTTACTCCATAAAATCCGAAAAAATGATAAGCAAGGGCGCTATTGTATCGACATTTTTCGGGCTTGTTGTAGCGGGCGGCTGTTATTTCCTTGGCAGTTTTGGCAGATTATACGCCGCCTCGGACAAAATAGCGATTGGTCCTAACGGCATAGTCTTTGACTCAATTATTCCCGCCATGCTTTCAGGATTTCCCGATATTATGATTGGCATAGTTATAGTATTGGTGTTCGCGGCGTCTATATCAACGCTTTCGTCCCTTGTTATGGCTTCATCATCAACTCTTACATTGGATTTTTTAAAAGGTCATATTATCAAGAAAATGAACGAGAAAAGCCAACTGTTTATTATTCGCGCCTTGATTGTTGTATTTATCGTAATAGCTTCAATCATAGCCATTATCCAGTATAAAGGCGGAATCTCATTTATCGCCCAGCTTATGGGCATTTCATGGGGCGCGCTTGCAGGTTCTTTCCTTGCTCCATTCCTTTACGGACTGTATTGGAAACGCGTTACAAAATCGGCGGTTTGGTGCAACTTTATTTTCAGCACCGCACTGATGACTCTTAACATCTTTTTCAGACCTTCGTTCCCGACTCTTTTACAATCGCCGATTAACGCCGGAGCGTTTACAATGCTTGCCGGATTTATCATTGTGCCTGTCATAAGCATTCTTACCAAAGCGCCGGAAAAAAACGCGGTGGATAATTGCTTTTCCTGTTATGACGAGCTGGTAAGCGTAAAAGTCCGCGACGATCTTGGCGGAAAGTAATGAGCAACGAAAAATTAGCCCTCTTGGGCGACGAAGCTGTTGCTCTTGGAGCGATACATGCGGGAATAAGCGCAGCTTACGGATATCCGGGAACTCCCTCAACTGAAATTTTACAGTATTTAATTGACGAATACAAAAAAGGCGGTCCTGTCGCCCGCTGGTGCGCCAACGAAAAATCCGCGTTGGAATCGGCTATGGGCGTTTCCTTCGCGGGACGCAGGGCAATCGTTACAATGAAGCACGTAGGCTTAAATGTCGCGGCTGATCCTTTTATAAACGCCGCTCTTTTAAAAATTAAAGGCGGTCTTGTAATCGTCGTAGCTGACGACCCTGGAATGCATAGTTCTCAGAACGAGCAGGATTCCCGCTTTTATGCAAAATTTGCGATGGTTCCATGTCTTGAACCGCGTAATCAACAGGAAGCCTACGACATGGTGCGCGAAGCATTTGACGTTTCAGAATGTTTTAGCGTTCCTGTTCTCTTGCGCCTTGTTACGCGCCTGTCTCACGCCCGCGCCGCGGTTGAAACAAAAAACCCCAAGGCGCAGAATACTCTCTCAAAGACTCAGGAAAAAACAGCATGGATGCTGCTTCCCGCTTATGCGCGCAAAAACTATGCCGCTCTTATTGAGAAACAAAAAGTTCTTGAAGAATGGTCTTTTCAACATTCCGTAAACAAACTGAAAGGCACTGCAAGCGATCTTGGCATAATCACATCTGGAATAGGCTGTAATTATTACGAGGAAAACCTTGCCGACTTTTTAGCTCTGCGTAAAAAACAGGGAAAAGGCGAGCCGGTTCATTTGCACATAGGCACATATCCCCTACCGGAGAAAAAAATACGCAAACTTTACGAAAGCGTTGACGAAGTTATTATCATTGAAGAAGGACAGCCGTTTATAGCACAAAAAGTTTTCGGCATTACAGGAGCGGACATAATACCAATTATTCAATACGGTGAACTTGATCCCGACAATGTACGCAATGTGCTCGGTATTCCGCCAAGAAAAACCGCCCATATTGTTACAGGCGCTCTTCCGGCGCGTCCTCCGCAGTTATGCCAAGGATGCCCACACGCCGACAGTTACAGCGCCATTAACAAAGCGGTCGCCGCCATTGATTCGCGCGAAGGGCATCCCGATATAGCGATTAATTCCGACATCGGCTGTTATTCGCTTGGAGCGACTCCGCCGTATTCAGCGGTAGAAAGCATTGTCTGCATGGGCGCTTGCATTGGCATGGCAAAGGGGGCAAGCGAAGCGGGGCTTAAATACGCTCTTGCCGTAATAGGAGACTCAACATTCATACATTCAGGCATTACCGCCCTTATAGACGCTGTAAAAGCCAATACATCGATGACATTGATAATTCTTGACAATTCCACCGTAGCTATGACAGGCTGCCAGCCTACCATAGTGCCATCTGAAAACCTAAAAAAACTGCTGATAGGCTGCGGCGTTAAACGTATCCTTGAACTTGAAACTAAGTCCGCTCTTGTAGAAAAAAACGCCGCCAAACTGAAAGCCGAAATTGAACACAAAGGGTTTTCTGTTGTGATTTTTAAGAGAGCCTGTCTGGAAGCCTTGCGGAAAAACAAGAAAAAATAAAACTTTTTACTTTTTACAGCTTGACAAAAAAGTGCTTTTTACGTTAACCTGTGTAAAAGTGAGGTTTACCATGATAAAAATTACTAAATCTGTGCGGAATCGGCTTGTTTTTGCGGCTGTTTTTGCGGCGTTAATTGCAGTCTCTAACTTTTTTCAGCTCCCTACTCCGCTTGGCGTGCCTATCGTTCTTAAAAATATGTTTGTCGTTTTGGCAGGCACAATTCTTGGGAGTTTCTACGGCGGTATAGCGGTACTGATTCTAATACTAGCTGGGCTTATCGGTATTCCCGTGTTTGTAATACCCGGCGGCATTGGAGTCTTTAACACTCCGCTAGGCGGTTATATAATCGGCTACTTTGTCGGAAGTTTGTGCGCCGGGCTTGTTTGCGGACTTCCAAAAGTAAGCGAAAAAAAGCTTAAACCCATTCCTGTTATCAGGCTTTGTATCGCGTCCTTTTTAGGGTTTGCCCTTATCCTTGTATGCGGCTCGCTTTACATTATGTTTTTAAAATCTATAACGCTAAAGGCGGCGTTTTTAGCCGGAACAGTTCCTTTCGTTATAGGCGACTTAATAAAATTGGCGCTTGGTATCGCTCTGGCTCTGGCGCTTCGTCCGATAGCGGCAAGGTACATCAACAACGAAGAGTAACCTATGCCTGCGGTAGAAGTTTTTAACGTAACAAAAAAATTCTCCGTATATGAAGATTTACCGCAAAATGAGCAGATACAAGACGGCAGTTTTTACGCCCTCCGTGACATTTCGCTTTCCATCGAAGACGGCGAATGTACAATAATCGCGGGGGCAAACGGCTCGGGAAAAAGCCTATTAATGTCCATCATCGCTGGGCTTGAAGACCCTACAGACGGCTCCGTAAAAACAAGTTCTAAAGTGGGGCTTGTGTTTCAGGAGCCAGACTCTCAAATACTTGGTGAGACACCAAAAGAAGACGTCGCCTTTGGTACGCGCAATATGAAACTTTCAAAGAACGAAATTAAGGCGCGGGTTTACTCCGCCCTTTCGCAGACCGGGCTTGAAGACCGCGCGGACTTCCCTGCCCGCTCGCTGTCAGGGGGCGAAAAACGCCGGCTTGCTTGCGCGGGAGTTTTGGCAATGGACGCGCAAATAATCATTTTTGATGAGCCTTATGCCAACATGGACTTTCCCGGCGTTGTGCAGGTAAATAGGCTTTTTCAAAAACTGATTGCCGACGGCAAAACTGTAATTATTCTCACCCATGAGTTGGAAAAATGTTTAGCCCTTTCCAAGCGTTTTATTGTATTATGTAAGGGGGAAAAAGTTTATGACGGAACCGCATCTGACGCGCTTTCCCGTGATCTTGAGGCGTGGGGAATACATCACCCGTTAAAAAATTCCGCGCGCTCTTTAGGAGACCTTTTATGGTTATAAACAATGCGGTATTCAAGTACAAAACAAAAAAGGGACTTTTACACAAAGTTCCCGCTGTAATAAAATTATTATCGCTTCTGCCCCTTTCCCTCTTTGTTTTTCCGCCGTAAAGACGCTTCCGCTTTGCGCGCCGCTTACAGCCGATTCTCTTGCGGCGTTTATCTGCGGTTTATCGTTACAAGATCAAATAACAGATTTTAAACCCGCTTTTTTTTACGCTCTCCTTATGTACGCTCTATCTGTGTTTTCAAACTTAATCAATAACTTTAGATTAATGCCTGTAAACCATTTTTTAACATTGTTAATTCCCGATCTTGAATATTTGCGGATAACTCTGCGCCTCGTTCTCATTGTGCAGATTTCCGCGCTGTTATTCCGCACAACAAGCTCTCTTGAAATAAGGGAAGTTGTACGTTCAGAAATTATATCTTTATTTTTAAGTTTTATTCCTGAAATTTTTAAAATATGGACTTCTATCAACCTTGCATGGAAGGCACGGGGCGGCAAAGAAGGGCTTGGGAAAATAAAAACGCTTATGTTTATTTTAATTTCGCTCAGTTTTGAAAAAGCGGCATTAAAAGCAAAGGCGCTTGAGGCAAGGAGTTAGCATGAAAGATAAATCAAAAATTTCAAGTAAGGCGCGTCTTCTTACGCTCCTTAGAGAAAAACAAGGTGCGCCGACAAGCGGAAGCGTACTTGCCAAAGACTTAGGTATTTCCCGTGTCGCGGTTTGGAAAACCGTTCAGTCTCTTACGGAAGCCGGTTACGCCATAGAGACAGGAGAAGCCGGTTACTCTCTTGACCCTAAAAAAGAAAAAGATTTCCTGTATCCGTGGGAATTCGGCGAAAAAGAAAATTTATTTTACCATTTTAAAAATACGGGAAGCACAATGGACAGGGCAAGAGAATCGGCTGTAAGCGGCGCGCAAAGCGGAAGCGTCTTTACGGCGGAAAAACAAAGCGCAGGCAGAGGAAGAAACGGCAGAACATGGGTCTCGCGCCAAGGCGGGCTTTTCTTTTCTATCTTGGAACGTCCGCGTCTTACAATAGCCGAATATACCCAACTGTCGCTTACCTTGCAAATTGCCGTTGTAAAAAGTATATCGTCAATTTGCGGTAAAAAAGCATTTCTTCGTTGGCCCAACGATATATACATAGACCATCGTAAAATAGCGGGAATTACAACCGAAGTTTGCGGCGAAGGCGATTTAATTACTTGGCTTACAGGCGGAATAGGCGTTAATGTGAACAACCCCGTCCCCTCAGGCAGAGCGTCAAGTTGTACCGAGATTACAAAGCGGCAGGTATCGCGCAAGGAAGTGTTAATCAAAATACTGGAAGAAATTGACAATGTAAAAAAATCATTTGCTTCAACCGCCGCGTATTCGCAGGGGAATCGCCCTCTGTCAGCGGAATGGAACTCGTTAGCCGATTGTATTGGCGCAAAAGCCGCTGTTTTTGAACCGGCGGTAATACAAAACGACGATTCTTACGGCAAACGCGAAAAAATTCTGGCGCGTGGAATTTTTCAGGGAATAGACCCCGCCGGAAGGTGCATCATAAAAACAGACGAGGGCTCGCTGTACTTTAATCATGGTTCAGTCTCGTTAGCTTTCTTGAATGGGTAAACATTAGAGCAAAAAAAACGCTCCCAAGAGGGAGCGTTTGTAAAATGTAAATTACTTTACTTTTTCTTTGGATTAATCCAATTATCCAAATCAACAGTCATTTGATGGTATCTGTTAATCAATTCTTTAAGCTGATCAAATTCCAGAACCGGTACAACTTTGTTGGCTCTTTCAATTGATTCAATTTCCTCTACTTTATCTTCAACAAGTTTTTTGTATCGACTTATCATATCTACCAGTTGTTTTAACGCATCTTGTGATCTTTTTGTTGTATCATAGGCTTTTAAAGTTGTATATTTATCTTGAAATTGTTTGTATAAGTCATTACTTTTTTCCAATACTGATTTAGCGTCATCTACCGGATCGCTGTAGGCAAAGCCGGCAATAAATAACATCATTACAACAAATACTACTTTCTTCATTTTTTACGCTCCTATAAAATACTAAAAAGTTATTTCTGTTTACCGTTACCGGTCCAATCAGCCATATCTTTATTCATTTGATGGTATCTGTCCATTAAAGTTCTAAGCTGAGAAAATTCTTGAGTTGTTACCTGTTTATTTCCTCTTCTCTTTACTTCCATTTCTTCCAGCTTAAAATCAATAAGTTTTTTTTGTCGATCTATCATTGTTTGCATAAGTTTTATATTATCTTGATTTTGTACGCTAGAATTATACTCTCCTAAAGAT
>NZ_BDHD01000075.1:0-9120 GCF_054786075.1 Treponema sp. R6D11
AACTCGACACCATGAGCGGAAAAGCAAAGGAGAAAAAAAGTAAAAGAAAGACATATAAAGGGCAGAACAGACGACTTCAGCGGAAAACCTCCTCTTTATATAAGTATAGTATATATAGAAAAGGATAAAAAGGCGTTAAAGGTTACATTTCAGGGATGTGCTTCCAGTAGCGTTTGGGTATAAATTGCTTCTGTAAATCGGGGTTATTGCGGTCTTCATTGTTAATTGTTTTGTGGTAGTGTTTCCAAAGCTCTTCCCATTCATCGCTCTTGGCAGGGGGAAAACATTGTAGAGATTCTTCCAAGAAATTGATTTTTGCCTGTCCTCGCTGTTTTCTGTGTAAAAACAGCCCTCTTTTTTCATCAATAATCGACCATGGAGTGTCCCCGAAGCGGGCTGTAAAAAACTCTCCAATACAGGGAAGGACAAAATGATCAGGCTCGCACCTTGCGATAAATTCTCCGTCTTCATTTACGGAAAACCGCAAAAGCCCCATAATTCTGTGAACCTCAATCTGCACTCTGCCTGCCGTGGTTAGCACTGTTAACGCATTGGAGTTTGTGCGGTTATTTGCCGCCCTTTCCGCCGCTTTGCGTTTATCATCTAAATTGTTAAACTCATGTGTGGCGGCTAAAACCCCTCTGCCGTAAGCTATTATTTCCCTTTCTATCGCAAGTTCGCTAATCCATGCAAGCATGATGTTGTCAAAAGCGTTAGTTGATAATTCAAAGAGGTATCGCATAGCTCCTTCAAGTAAAGACACGTCAAATTTTTTGGAAAAATAAGATGTAACAAAATCTATGTCCGCCTTATCAATTTGCTGATGTTCTTCTTTACCAGCAAGATCAAGTAATATTTCTTCGTCAATAACGAATGTGGGGTTGCTTATGCTTAAAAATAATTTACTAAGGTTTATTCTCATATTAAAACTCAAAAAGAGGCAGTTGAAGCCCCGCTCCGTCCGCGTCCGAAAGCAGACGGCGTATGCGAGTAGGGTCATCGGGACGGTCGATATACGAACCGCCTGCCGATAAAAAATAGCGCGCTCGTTTAAGAGTCGCTCCCATTCTGTAAAGATTTTCTATTGTTAAATTGCGTGAACGTCTGCTCTCAATTATTCGCCTTGCTGTTTTCGCCCCTATGCCGGGAATTCGCAGTAAGGTTTCGTAATCGGCGCTGTTTACTTCGATGGGGAAAAAATCCAAATTTTTTAATGCCCACGCTGTTTTAGGATCGATATGAGTGTCAAGGAAAGGTTGGTCTTCAGTTAAAATTTCCCCGGCGTCAAAATGATAAAAGCGTAAAAGCCAATCAGCCTGATACAGCCGATGTTCCCTGACTAACGGCGGACTTGAAGTTTCTGGCAGACGCGGGTCTAAAATATTTCCTTTGTACGCGATACTGCCCGGATGAATGAAAGCGGAGTAGTATACCCGCTTTAAGGAAAATTTATTGTAAAGAGAACTTGTCAAATTGATGATCTGCCTGTCGTCCTCGTTTGTTGCTCCGACAATAAGTTGGGTACTTTGACCCGCCGGAGCGAATTGAACCGCCGCCGTTTTTCCCTGCGGAAGAAATCTGCTTTTATTTTTTGTTTCTTCCATTTCGCGGCTTAAACAGGAAAAATCATTCATCGCCCCGATAATCGCTTTTTTGGATTTTTCGGGTGCGAGACATTGAAGGCTTTTTTCGGTTGGAAGCTCGATATTGACGCTTAACCTGTCCGCCCATTTTCCCGCCTCGCGGATCATTTTGTCGCCAGTGCCGGGAATTAATTTTAAGTGGATATAACCGCCAAAGCCCATTTCCGTTCTGAGCGTTTTCGCCGTTTCGGTTAATTTTTCCATTACGATGTCGGGGTCTGCGAAAATTCCAGACGACAAAAAAAGCCCTTCGATATAGTTTCGTTTATAAAATTCGCATGTTAGCTCTGCTAATTCTTTGACCGTAAAACTTGCTCTTTTTATGTCTGCGGACGCGCGATTTACGCAGTAGGCGCAGTCGTATTTGCACACGTTGGAATAAAGCACTTTTAGCAAACTTACACAGCGTCCGTCCTGCGTCCAACTGTGGCATACGCCCATAGGCAAACTTGTACCGAACTTTTTCCCGCCCTTGCCCTTAAAGCCTTCGCTTCCCGAAGTAGCGCAAGAAGCGTCGTACTTTGCCGCGCCTGAGAGAACGGATATTTTTTCGTGCAAGTCCTGTCCCATATAATGACTATACATGTGTTTAGGGGAGTTGTCAAGTGGAAAAAAATTACCTAACCCTAAAACTCATTCTCTGAATCGGTGAAGGACCGTATTTTAACACAGCCTCGCGGTGCGCTTTTGTAGGATACCCCTTGTGTTTTTCATACCCGTATTGCGGGTAGAGCAGAGCCATCTCGTCCATGTGGCTGTCGCGCGATGTCTTGGCAAGAATAGAAGCCGCCATTACTTCATGGACTTTCGCGTCGGCTTTTACCATTGGCGTGCATTTAATGCCGATGTCAGGGGAATAGAGACCGTCTACGATAACGGATAAATCAGCGGGCAGGGGAGAGGAGAGTTTTTTGTTCATTTCTTCAAAGGCGCGCTTCATCGCAAGAAGGCTTGCCTGTAAAATGTTTATGCTGTCTATTTCCGTGTGGCTTGCCCAGCCTACGCCCCATGCAAGCGCGCTTTCGCAAATCAGCCGCCGCGCCTCGTTACGGCGGGCTTCCGTCAGTTTTTTGGAATCGTTCAGTAAGTCGCGCATTTCGCGCGGGAAATTTTCGCCAAGTATTACAGAGGCGGCGCAAACAGGTCCAGCTAGGGGACCGCGTCCTGCCTCGTCAATTCCGCAAACCATTAGTTGTTCTCTGTTATTACATGCATAACGTCTTTTAAACTTGGGTCGCGCGAGTAATAATTTTCTTCCAGTTCTTTTTCTTTTAGCCCCATTAATTCATGGCTCATGTAATGAATCCAGTAAGTATCGTCATTTACGGATACATCGTGTTTTCTGCACCAATAATCGGGCTGAATAGGAAGTTGTTCGCTCTTGTCGTAAAAATATTTGTAATCGTGCACCGCTATTTTAAGATCATTGCGGGGAATTCCTTTGTCAAGAATAATTTGCGCAAGGTGGTTTATTGTTTTTCCTGAATCAAAAATGTCATCTATCAATAATACTTTGTCCCCAACGCGCAGATAATCGGGCGAATATGTCCACCCGTCAACTTTAACCTGATCTGACTTTGCTACGTCCGTGTAAGAGCGGGCTACTACCGCGGCGTAGTAAACAGGATGCGCGCCCTTGTGTACAATTTTAAAATATTCGCTGATGATGTTGCCAAGATACGCGCCGCCGCGAAGAGAAACATAAATTACATCGGGAATAAATCCGTCCTTGTAAATTCTGTTTGCCAGTTTAATAGCGTTGTCGCGTACTACGTCAAATTGCATGAATTCTTTATTCATGATACCTCCTTGGAACGCGGAAGAATCCAAAGAAACTTCCGCATAAGCCGCCGATAATATGCGCAAAATGAGAAATATTATTTTCTTCTGATTGACTGAATATTTGAATGCCTAAATATAAAATAAGCACAAGAATAAATGTAAGCGGAATTTCGCCGTGCGAAAAATTTGTAAACGAAGATAAAAGAATCATCATAAAAACTACGCCGGACGCTCCTAAAAGATAACTGTTAAACAAAAGCACATTTAAAATTCCAGTGGCAAGCGCTGTAATAACTATCATTAACAAAAGAGGCGATGAACCGTAAGATTCTTCCAGCATGGGACCTATTAAAAGTATTAATGTTAAATTGCTTATTAAATGACCCCAGTGGGCATGACCTATAACATGGGTAAGAATTGTAACCCAGTTTTTAAAACTTCCCGCATGAAAATTGTTTCTGCCGGGAACCATAAACCAGTTTTCAATAAGGTGCGGAAAAAACGTGCTTGACAAGAATAAAACTAACGCGCAAACAAGAGAGAAAGTCAGTACCGTAGGCGCGTTATACTTAATTCTCACGCTATTTCAATCTCCACAGGACAATGATCAGAGCCTTCAACTTCAGGTCTTATTATTGATGATTTTACCCTAGGCAGAAAGTCTTTGTCTACACAGTGATAATCGATTCTCCACCCGATGTTTTTAGCGCGCGCCTGACCCATATACGACCACCATGTATAATGGTCTTTTTCCCCTGGATGAAAATGACGAAAAGTGTCAATGTGTCCGGAGGAGAGGAATTTATCCATCCATGCCCTTTCTTCCGGCAGGTAGCCCGCATTTTTTTCATTTGCCTTTGGGCGCGCGAGATCGATGGGAGTGTGCGCTACATTATAGTCGCCGCATAGCAAAAAATGCCTTCCCTTTTTTACAATAGATTTACAAAGTTTTAAAATTGCGTCGTTAAATCTTAACTTGTAGTCCAGCCGCCTTCCCTCGTCCTGAGAATTGGGAAAATACGCCGCTATTAAAGTAAAATCCTTGTAATCGGCAACCAGAACGCGCCCTTCTTCGTCAAATTCCGCCTTGCCCAAAAAACGCACTTCGTCTGGTTTTCTCTTTGTGTAAATTGCTACGCCAGAATATCCTTTTTTTTTGGCACTTGCCCAATATGAGGAATATTTTGTGCCTACAGGGTTTATAAAAATGGGGGAAAGTTGTCCCGGCTCGGCTTTGGTTTCGTTAAGGCAGACTATATCGGCGTTTTCTTTTTTTAACCACTCAAAAAAACCCTTTTTTTCTACAGACCGAATGCCGTTTACATTCCACGAAATAATTCTCATAAGTTTCCCCTATATAACTTTATTTTCTATCCATTTGTTGCTTAGCCAACGCTTTGTATAGAATATTCCACGGAAAAGAAAGTCCGCGCCCATTGCCAAATAAACCCCTACAGGTCCAAAGCCAAATGTAAACGACAATGGATATGCGGCGCATACCCTAACTAGCCACATGGAAAAAATGGCGATAATCATAACATAACGCGCGTCTCCTGCGGCTTTTAGAGCGTTTGGAACTACAAAAGAAGGACACCAAAAAAGCGTGGAAGTTACGCAATGAACTCTTAAAAACGACACGCACATTTTGTGCGCTTCCTGCGATAAACTGAAAAAGCCGATTATCTGATCCATAAAAATAAATATAAATATGTTAATTATCAAATAAGTTATATAAGAGAGTATTACTATTTTTTTAGTGTGCCTTTTTGCCGCAAGATAGTCTCCCGCCCCGATACATTGTCCCGTAACGATTAATAATCCCATGCCGTAACCGCTGCCAGGCATAAACGCTAGGGAGTTTATTGTCGCTCCTACGGCGTTAGCTGCAATGGCGGCTGTTCCGAATATCGTGAAAATTCTTGTGACTAATATTTTCCCAACCTGAAACATTGACGATTCAAGACCGCTTGGTATTCCGATATTGAGTATTCGTCTGATTGTTCCGCCTTCAAGTTTTATGTTTTCTGTCATGCCGCATAAATTGACAATTCTTGTTTTGTCTTTCATTAAAAGATGAGTCAAAAAAACCGCCACAACAATACGCCCTATAAGCGTAGAAAACGCCGCGCCCGCTACTCCCCATTTCATTACATAGATAAAAAGAGAGTTGCCCCCTATGTTTAAAATATTCATTAATACTACTATTTGCATCGGGATTTTTGAATTTCCCATGCTTCTGAATATTGCTGCTGTGGCTGTGTAAATGGCAAGAAAGGGATATGAAATCGCGATAAATATAAAATAAATATCCGCAGAACGCATTACATCATCGGCGATATTTCCATAAATACTTTTAAGCATAAATCGGCGTGTAAATAAAGTAAAAATCATAAGAGACGCGGAAATAATCGCGCTTATATAAATTAATTGTTTAGCAGAGTTGCAGGCGTTTTTTTCGTCTTTACGCCCAAGGTATTGGCTTATAACTACAGAACCGCCGGTAGCTATCGCATTAAATGCCGTAATCATAAGAAAATTTATGCTTTCAACCAATGAAATCCCCGAAACCGCGTGCTCTCCGACATAGCTGACCATTACCATGTCTACAATACCCATCATTACCATGAGGAGTTGTTCAATAATAAGGGGCCAAAACAGGGAAAAGAGACGTCTATTATTCCAATCCACAAGAGGCAAAACTACAGGCGTATCCATAGGGGAACTACGCGCCGCAGGTTCTACAGACGCTGTGGGAAACAGTTTATCGCCCAAATTATTGCTCCTTGAAAATTGGCTGTGACTGATATAGAGAAAGTTTATTCTTTTTATGTTATATTTACAAGTATGGCGTGCATGTTCGACTATATAAAATGGCGGGGCGATTTGGATTTTAATGTATCTCCTTTTAATCCAGTGGATAATATTATTTTTTCTCAGATTGCATACCTTACGCTCGATGGAATTGTTCCCAGTCCCGAAGAAAAAGAAGGAATCAGCATCGATCTTGCCGTAAGGATTTATAACGAGAAATTACATCATCCCGATTTTAAACAGTCTTCGATATTCAAAGAAGATCCTGAATTGATAGAAGCTCTCGCGACATCAAAGCGGTTTGGAGATTGCCAATTATTCGGTTATGTGAATCATGTTGACGAAGCTTGCGAAATTCAATTTGCCGCTGTTTGCATTTATACAAGCGATGATCATAGTTTTGTAGCATACCGGGGGACAGATTCGTCTCTTTTGGGCTGGAAGGAAGATTTTAACATGTGCTTTTTAGATGTAATTCCGTCCCAGCTTGACGCTGTAAATTATCTTGAAAAAATGGCTCCCATGATAAACGGTCCCATTCGTATCGGCGGACACTCAAAAGGCGGAAACCTTGCCATTTACGCTGCTTCCAGATGCAATAACAAGATACAAAAACGCATAACAAGTATTTACAGCAATGACGCGCCCGGTTTTAACAAAGAATTTATTTGCAGCGATGGTTTTAAAGCGATAAAAGATAAAATAAAATCTTATGTACCACAGTCGTCGATTATCGGTATGTTTATGGAACACGGAGCGGATTATAACGTTATAAGAAGCAATGAAAGCGGTTTTATGCAACATAACCTTTATTCATGGGACGTAGACAATAACGATCTTGTCCATGTGGAAAAATCGACCATTACCAGCAAATTTGTAAATAACACTTTACGCGAATGGCTTTCCAACATTGACAATGAAAAACGCGAAGATGTTATAGAAGCGTTTTATCACATTCTAAACGCGGCGGACATTAAGTCAGTTAATGAGCCTGATATTTCATGGTTATCATTGGTAAGCAGAGTATTCAAGTCGCTAAACTCCGTAGAAGAGTCCAAAAGAAAACTAATAAAACAAACATTGAAAGACCTAGTTCGCTCCGCCGGACATAATTTTGACACTTTTTTTAAATAGTATATTTCACATCAATGGCGCGAAGATACGCAACACATCGGAAATAATACTTCTAAATTTTTTATCTGCGCATTCTTTTAAAGTGATTTCCTGAGAACCGGGCAGAGTGCGTAAAAAATCTTCTTTAACGGCGGCGACTGTTTCACTTGCGTAAATTAACACACCGCACTCAAAGTGAAGATAAAGACTTCTAAAGTCTAAGTTTGTCGTGCCTACAGTCGCTATTTTATCATCGGAAACAAAAGTTTTGCCGTGATTAAAACCGGACGTGTATTCATAAACTTTTACGCCGGCTTTAATGAGCCTTCGGTAATATGAACGCGATGTAATCGCTACAATCCATTTGTCCCAGCGGTGCGGGGTTATTATGCGCACGTCAACTCCGCTTTTTGCCGCAAGTATTAAAGCGGAAAGAAGATTATCGTCTACAATTAAGTACGGGGTATTGATATAAACATATTTTTTAGCGTGGTTTATAATTTGAATATATACATGTTCCCCTACGTTTTCTTTGTCGATAGGACTGTCGGCATAAGGTTGCACATAACCCCATGTTTTATAGTTTTTTGATACGCTCTTTCCGGTATGTTCATTGTTTTTTCCCGGGAAAAATGACGCATAATCATCTTTTTCTTTAAAACCAAGATTCCACATTTGTAAAAAAATTAACGTTAAAGACCAAGCCGCGTCTCCTTCAATTTTTATCGCAGCGTCCTTCCAGTGCCCAAAACGTTCAAC
Organism: Treponema sp. R6D11; assembly: GCF_054786075.1. Lineage (NCBI taxonomy): Bacteria > Pseudomonadati > Spirochaetota > Spirochaetia > Treponematales > Treponemataceae > Treponema > Treponema sp. R6D11. The sequence continues at coordinate 8,109 of NZ_BDHD01000075.1, forward strand.
CGCGTTAATGTACTCGTCAGCAAGATTAAGTCCGCCCGTAAACGCTATCTTGCCGTCTATCGAAATAATTTTGCGGTGGTCGCGGTTGTTCTGCAATGACGAAACAATAGGTCTGAATTTATTAAAAACAAAACATTTAATTCCTTTTTGTTTAAGTATTTTTTGGAAGTTGGACGGCAAAGTAAAAAAACAGCCCATGTCATCGTACATTATGCGAACATCAAGCCCATCCGCGGCTTTTCTTTCCAGAATATTCAATATTGAATTGAACATTTGCCCTTCTTTTAAAATAAAAAACTCCATAAAAATATATTTTTGCGCTTTTTCAAGGTCTTCAATAACCCTGTTAAAAAAAGTTTCACCTGACGGAAAATATTCCTGTTTTGTGTTTCCGTAAATGGGAAAACCCGCGTATTCCTGCAAATAATGAGCCTGAGAGCTAAAATCAGGATAATTTTTTACAAGTTCATCTAGACGGTTTCCATAAAGATAAAAAGACTCGCGGCTGTTAGAGATATTTCCAAAAAGGGCTCTTCTTAATTTTTTCGGGTTAGACCAAAAGTTTAAAACAATATACAGAATTCCACCAAAAAGAGGAACCAACAGGATTATAAAAATCCATGTAAGTTTAAAGCCCGCTTTTTCATGTTTATTTATTATATTAATACAAACAATAACACTAAGAACCGTAAGAATCCAATAAGAATATTTTAAATATATGCCTGTTCCAGCTACCAATGAAAAAAACAAGAGAATTTGGGCAAGAAGGGATAATATAACAAGAATCCTTCTTCTAAAGACAAATTTTACTCTATGTTTTAAATTCTTTTTAACCATTAATTAAATATACATAGGTTTTACGGAAATCTCAAGAAAAATTAAAAGGGCCATTTACCCGCTCCGTAACGAATGACTTTTACCTCGTCCTCGCATAAATTAAGAATAGTGGAAAAAATTGTATCCCTGCTCATCCTATTCCAATCAGGTTAATTGAAACGCTTAAATCTCCGCT
>NZ_BDHD01000076.1:0-9083 GCF_054786075.1 Treponema sp. R6D11
GTGATAAAGAAAAATTAAAAGGAGTAATGTCCGCTGTTGTTGTTATAGACGGGGTTTATTACGCGCTTACAAATAACCATGTTGTAGACGATGCGAATGAGATCACTGTGGCGACAAAAGACGGCAAAGAATATACCGCGCAGTTGGTGGGTAAAGACGAGCGCAAAGACCTCGCGCTGGTCTCATTTAAAACCAATGACTCCTACCCTCTCGCATCGTTAGGCGATTCCGATAATGTAGCGGTCGGCAACTGGGCGATTGCCATAGGCAACCCGTTAGGTGAACAATTTTCATTTTCCGTAACGATGGGAATAGTGAGCGCTGTGGGACGCACAGGCGGACCGGGCGGCAATATAAATGATTTTATTCAGACGGACGCGCCTATTAATCAGGGGAATTCAGGCGGTCCCCTTGTCAACATCAGGGGAGAGGTTATTGGGATCAACACATGGATAGCTAGTAATCTTTCCGGCGGCGGAAGCGTCGGGCTTGGTTTTGCCATACCGATTAACAATGTTAAACGCTCTATCGACGAATTTATAAATACGGGTACTACAAAATACGGATGGCTTGGCGTCTCCTTAATGGAAGCTACAAAAGAGACGGTTACGGGTCTTGGACTTGAAAACAAACGCGGCGCTCTTGCCGCTCAGGTGTTCCTCGGCTCTCCCGCCGACAAAGGCGGCATAAAACCCGGCGACTTTATTACGCACGTTAACGGCAAAGAAGCCAAAGGCATTCAACAACTTCAGATGATTGTCGGCGATTTAAAACCCGGCGACAACGCAAAATTTACTGTTGTTCGCGACAAGCAGACAAAAGAAATACAGGTGCGAATCGAAGTCCGCACGGATCAAGTCGCTTCAGATAACAAAAAACTTTGGCCCGGCGTAGCGGTTGTTCCATTGAATGACCAACTCAGGCAAAGTATGGAACTTGATAAGGACGCTAAAGGTTTATTTGCAGCGCAGGTTATTTCTGGAAGTCCGGCTGATATTGTCGGTATAAAACAAGGCGACAGAATAACGGCAATAAATGGAACGGCGGTAAATGACATTGCCGCATTCTATAAAGTGTTACGCGAAAAAACAACTGAAGAACTTTGGTTTGGAATATTAAGAGGCGACTCCTCATTGGAATCTATGAAATTCAAACGCTAAAATTCCACTCTAAAAGTGGGGCGTTTGGTGCGGCTTTGGTCGTACTTGAAGATGTCCACATTGTAGCGCCTTTCGGCTTCAAGTGTTGAGGGCGGTCCATGTCCGGGAAGGACGACATAATCGCCGGGGAGCGAAAGAAGACGGCTACGCAGTTTGTTCATCTGCGTAGCCGCTCCGTAAGCGCTTGCCGTGCTTCCCACAAGTCCAGCCGTAAGAACATCACCTGTAAAAAGCAGGTCTCCTATTTTATAAACGACGGAATCGGAAGAATGTCCCGGTATGGAAATAACATCAATGGTAAAACCGCCGATAATCAATTTATCGCCGTCTTTTATCCTTGTTGTTTTTTGATCCATAATATTTTGATTTATTGCAATTACTCCGACATTATAAATTCGGTTTAATGTCCGCAACCCCTGAACATGGTTTATATGTTCATGCGTTATCAGAGCGGCTTTTAACTCAAAATTATTATTTTCGATTGTATCCAGCACATTTTTTTCCATACTTCCAGGGTCGATTATAATAGCGGCATTCGGCTGGTTTTTAATCGGGTCTTCTGACCCAAGAATATAACAATTACTAAAACCGAATGAACAGTAGTGATAAAATAATTTCATTGTTCTTCCATTTCAAACACGGCTTCCGCCGTGTTAGACGATTTAAATATTACTTCTTTTTGCTTTGCACTCGCAAAATAGACCCTCTTTAAATTACAATTAACAAAAGAAGTTTTAAATAATTCGGCGCTTATAAACCTGCTGTTGTACAAGTTTGAATTATTAAACGATACGTTATTAATTGATGTTCCCTCAAAATTAACATGCACAAGCTCAGTGCCTTCAAAATTGCATTTCTGAAACCCCGCGCCCGCAAAAGAAATAAATTGAATATCGGCTCCGGAAAAATCACAGTCGATAAATTCGGCAAAATCAAAAAAATCCAGTCTTAGTTTAACGCCTGAAAAATTACAATTAAAAAAAGTTGTATCCTGAAAATTACAGCCGTAAAAATGATGATTGGAAAAATCAGTTTCTTCAAAACGCATACCGGATATTACAATGTCTTTTATTGTATTATTTTCCTTTATGTACGCGCATATACGCCCATATTCCTGTTCAGGATTCGCCTGATGGACAAAGCAAAGATTATTACCTGTGATTGCCGGTCTTCCGCAACCTGCGGCGCATGGTTTTACGGTAAACATATTATAATTATAATCCTTTTTTACCTTTACAACCAGTCTTGTAATAGTTAAAATATTGATATGTGTTGGTACTGCGGTGAAATTATTGCCGATCCTGAACCAATTGGACGTTCTCTGCGCTGTGAAACTTGCGGTAAAGATCTGCGTTCATGTAAAAATTGCCGTTTTTTTCTGCCAGGTTCTAGCGGGGATTGCAAAGAATCAAGCGCAGAGCCGCAAGCAGATAAAGAGCGTGCGAATTTCTGCGACTGGTTTTCGCTCGATCAAAAATACCGCTCTAAAACAGCGGGGCAGAATGCAACTAAAGTTGCTGCCGCTAAAGCGGCTGACGCTAACAAGACGGCGTTTGACAACCTATTTAAGTAATTATGGATATAAAACCGATTTTATTTATTGATTCAGGCATTGGCGGACTCCCCTACTGCAAAGATTTTTTAAACCGCAACAAGGGGGAAGAAGTATGGTATCTTGCGGACAGGGCAAATTTTCCCTATGGACAGCGCAATAAGAATGAGCTTTCTTCTATATTAATCACATTAATAGAAAAACTTTTAAAAAAAACAGCCCCAAAAATAATTGTACTTGCCTGTAACTCCGCGACAGTCTCCTCTATTGAGCGGTTAAGACAGCATTTTCCCAACATTCCCTTTGTGGGAACAGTCCCTGCCATAAAGCCCGCGGCAAACGCTTCAAAGAGCGGAAAGGTAGGGGTACTTGGCACGGCGCGGACAATCGAAGACCCATACAATCAAAACCTTGCCGATGAATGTGAAAAAAAGTGCGAAATTATAGGCATAGCCGCGCCCGATCTTGTTCAATTTGTGGAGGAGCGTTTTGATACCGCTAGCGAAAAAGAAAAAAAAGAAATTGTAAAAAAATATATCGAGATTTTTTGCGCCAAAGGAGCGGACGGTCTTGTACTCGGCTGTACGCATTTTTTATTTTTACTAAATGAGTTTGAAAAAGAGGCGGCTCCGTTTATTAAGATTTTTAGCTCATTGGACGGGGTTACAAAGAGAATTGAATACTTGCTGGACGAAAATTCCGGCGCGTTAAGAGCGGAAAAAAGTTATCAGCCTGTAAACAGGTTGATATTGACGGGAACAGAACCGGCGGACGCTTTATGGCAAACCAGAGCTAAAGAATTAGGGTTTGATCTTTATTTGTTAGATACATTATGAAAAATACTGAAACCTTAAAAGGGCTTGTTATTCGAGGCTCACGCAATATCATTACCGCACAGATTGATACCCAAGACGGTACAAAAGAGCTTGAGTGCAGAATAAAAGGAAAAGTTTTAAAAGGCGGCGATGAATTGTACAACCCAATCGCCCCGGGAGATTGGGTTGTACTGGAGCGTGAAAAAGACGCTGATACCGCAATGATTCTTTCCGTTGAAGAAAGACGCAACTATTTTAGCCGCTTTAACCAAAAAGGTAACTCTAGCCAACTCCTTGCGGCTAACGTCGATCTTGTGCTTTGCATTTGCACTCCAGCGTCCCCCCCGTTCCGCCCGCGTTTTCTTGACAGGGTTCTTTTGCAGGCAGACATTGCCGGAATAGAAGCGCTTGTTATCTGCAATAAAATCGATATTGAATATGACGATATTGACGTTGACGAGCGTCTTGAGGAATACAGCCGCATAGGTTACAAAGTTTTGCGTATTTCGGCTAAAACAGGCGAAGGGCTTGACGAATTGCGGAGCGTTATCAGAGGGAAGCTCTGCGTTCTTGCGGGACAATCGGGTGTGGGGAAATCAAGTATTATAAACGCCCTCCAACCCGGACTTGGAATAAAAGAAGGGGAACTGAACGAAAAGTATGACAGAGGGGTTCACACTACTACAATGTCGTATATGTTTCAGCTAACGGACGGAACTCGTTTTATTGACACGCCCGGAGTGCGGCGTTTTATACCGGACGGAATAGAGTCAAGCGATGTGATAAATTATATGCGAGAATTCGCCCCTCTTGCCGGAAAATGCAGTTATGGGCTTTCATGTTCCCACAGAACGGAAATAGGCTGTAAAATAATGGAAGCGGTTCACGCCGGAGTTATTCACGAGGACAGATATGAAAGTTTTTTTGCGGATAATCGATGATCTTGAAGGGAAAGGCAATGACGACTAAAGAGCCGATTGACAAACAAGCTTTGATGCAAAAAACTCAAACTCTTCTTGAGTATCCGCAAATAATGGAAAAAGTAGCAGACCTTTCGGTTAGCGAAGAAGCTGCGTCAATAATAAAAAATTCATCGCCTGTTTATGCCGATTCAATAAAAGAAATAAAGTCGATGGTGCAAGCCATTTTTACACTGCTTAAAACACGCAATGACGAGCCTCGCTTGGGATTGCCCTCTATCGGTTTTTTATTGCCAAAAATTGAAACAGAAGGCGCAGTTTTGGCTCTTGACGAAGTTTTAGCGGTGGGGCTTTTTGTAGAACGAGCGGACGAATTTACAAAATGGATTATTAAAGATAAAAACGAAAACAGGGAACAGCCAACAGAGGGCAAACTTGCGCTTTTTTCCAAGCTGGAAAATTTACCCCTATGTACTCCCGTCTGCACGGAAATTTTCAAAATTATAGACAGAGAAGGCAATTTGCGAGACCTTCCTGCGTTACGTGCCATAAAAAAGCGTATTAGCACTTTGGAAAAAGAACTTGATAAAGCGGTTTCAGCTTATTCGGCAAACGATGATTACAAGCGTATGCTTCAAACGCCGCTACCTTCGCAAAGGGACGGAAGGGCTGTGCTTGCGGTAAAAGTAAATTTTAGGGGAAGAATCCCCGGCATTTTGCATGAAGTGTCATCTAGCGGACAAACGGTCTTTGTAGAACCGCTCGATGTAGTTGATAAAAATAACGAGATTTTATTGGAAAAAAGAAACTTGGACGCTGAAGTGCAAAAAATCCTGCGTGAGCTTACGGAAAATATTTCTATTCACGCTGAAAACTTAAAAGAGTTTCATGCGGAAATTATCGAGCTTGAATGTTTACGGGCAAAGGCAAGATATTCTGCGGAAACAAAAGGACATTTCGCTCTTACTCAGGACTCAAGGCAAAGTCTTTTGTTAAAACAGGCACGCCACCCTTTGTTAAAAAAAGCTGTTCCAATCAATATAGAAATGGGCGGCAATATTCGCACATTGATCATCACTGGTCCCAACACGGGCGGAAAAACGGTAGCGTTAAAAACACTCGGTCTTTTTGCCATGATGAACCAGAGCGCTCTTGCCCTGCCGCTTGACGAGGGGAGCGTTCTTCCCATTTTTGACGGAATATACGCCGACATTGGCGACGAGCAGTCGATTAACCAGTCTCTTTCAACTTTTTCCGCCCACATTACGAATATATCGGGCATTACAGCTAACGCTACGGAAAACTCCCTTATTCTGCTTGACGAACTTGGCTCTGGAACAGACCCTCAAGAAGGCGGAGCTATAGCGATGGCGGTTTTGGATTACTTAATAGAAAAAAACGCCAGAATGATTATTACGACTCATCACGGAATCTTAAAACATTACGGGTACACAAGAGAGGGCGTAGAAAACGCATCGGTGGAATTTGACGCTCATACATTATCGCCCACCTACAAAATCATTAATGGACTGCCAGGTGAAAGCAGGGCGCTTGATATTGCGTCAGCTAACGGTCTTAATTCTGAAATTGTATCAAAAGCGAGAAGTTACATAGATGAAGAAAAGTCCGATGTTTCCCAGATGATAAAAAGTCTTGAAGAAAAACAAAGGGAACTTGCTGGACTTGAACAAAAAAGCACTATGGAGCAAAACAAATTAACGGAAGAAAAAAGAAGAGCGGACTTAAAAGAATTGCAGTTGCGTCAGAAGGAAGCGGAATTAAAAAGGGAATCGGTTGGGAAGCTCCAACAGTTTTTAAGTGAAAGCAGAAAAACCCTTGAAAACCTTGTGCGCGAGTTAAAAGAGGGCGAAGTTGACCGTGAAAAAACGCTTAAAGTAAAAGAGTTCTTAAATGAGCTTGCACGTAACGCAGAAAGCGAGAGCGAAGCGTTAGAAGCCGAAGAACACGCTATCCGCAAATTAACCAAAGAAAAACGCCATGCCTCTTCCCACGCTGACGCAAACGCCGACACGGAAACTGATTCCGTCTTTGCCCCCGATGTTGAAGTTTTTGCAGGAAAATCAAAACAGCGCGGAGTAATTATCCGCATGGACAAAAAAACAGCCCGCTCATCGCAAGATGCGGAAATTTCTTGGCTTGTAAAAATTGGCTCGCTAAAAATAAGTTTCCCCGAAAGCGAACTTATCATTGCCGAAAGCGCGAAAACCGACGCAAAAACTTCCGCTAAATCCGCAGGCAAAAAAAACGCTTTCAAGTCATGGGAAGCGGAGTACGGCGCGTCAACAGAGGCGGCTTACGAAATAATGATTCGTGGTATGCGTTTTGAGGACGCTATGGAAGCCGTCCGCAAACAGTTAGACGCGGCGGTAATTTTTGGCATGAAACATTTCGCTATCATTCACGGCAAGGGGTTCGGTATTCTGCGTCAAGGCGTACACGACTATCTGCGAAAACACCCCGCAGTAGCCGAGTTCTATTTCTCCCGCCCCGAACTCGGCGGCTATGGACGCACGGAAGTCGTGCTGAAATAGGGAAGAATTCACAAAAAGCTCACGTAAGATTCGGAAAAAAGTAAAAAATCTTTCATTTTTTTTAAAATTTAGTCAAGCAAAACAAGGGGTACGCACCCATATAGGGTATGTAGTTTTTAAGCCATCTTTTGATGGTAACTACAAACCTGTTTTATGGAGGTTGCTATGGGAAAAAGCAATCAAAAACCCGCTCAGTATGAGTGGGGACCCTTCCCTTTATGGGACGGAATGAGCGTTCTGGACATACGCTATGACGTGGTATTCAAAGCCGTATTCACCAGAGACACCGCTGAATCGAAAGGCGCTTTATCAGACCTGATTTCTTCGCTTATCGGGCGTACTGTCAAAGTGGAGACAATTATCGACAACGAGCCGCCTATTGACGATTTACGGCAGAGGTATCTGCGTTTTGATGTCGCCTGCAAGACGGAAAAAGGCGAGCCTGTCAATGTTGAAATGTCGTTTAACCCTAAGGCTGATGAACTTGTTCGGCTCGAGTACTATGAAGCAAAGTTATTTATAGGACAAGACGTTCATGGGGAAGAAAAAAATTATAATGACTTAAAGGAGACTTATCAAATTGCTATTCTGTCGAACTATCAGTTTTTCTCTGACGAAGAACTAATACACAATTTTATTTACTATGATCCTGATAATCGTATTTCGCTTGACGGAAAGACCAGAATTATCACTGTCGAACTTGTAAAGACCAAACCGATAGTAGACAAACCCATTGAAGAAATGACAACTGCAAAACAGTGGGCGGTATATTTCCAATATTTGACAGACGAGGAAAAAAGGGCTAAAATTATTGATATAATCAACCATGAGGAAGGTATAGCGATGGCGACGGAAACTTTATCAAAAATCACGCAAGACGAGATAGAATACGCTCGTATGACCACGCTCTTAAAAAGCGAACTTGATTATCAAAGCGGAATGGTAAACGCCAGGCGAAGCGGGCGCAAAGAAGGTCTGGCTCAAGGCAAGGAAGAAGAACGCAAGTATTTTATTGAGTTGCTAAATCAGGATTTGACTAAAGAGGAAATAAAAGAGCGGCTTCAACTAGATTTATCGTAAGGCTGCCCTACCGCTCTAGGCGCATGCTCTTTCCCCGAAAAGACAACAAGCGTTAGCAGAGTAATAAGGTACGGCATCATGTTAAAAACTTCCGATGGCATAAAATTCAGGCTTTTTATGTTAAAAACATTTACGGCAAGACTTGATGAAAAACCGAACAAAAGGCTTGCGCCAAAAACACCTAACGGAAGCCAGCGACCGAAAGAAACTGCGGCAAGAGCGATAAATCCTTTTCCGTTAACTACGTTTACCGTAAATTGAATATCCTGCGTAAGAACAATGCAAGCTCCCGCTAATCCCGCAAGAAGCCCCGAAATAATTACCGCTATGTAGCGTATCTTTATTACATTTACTCCGGCGGCGGCAAGCGCTTGCGGATGTTCCCCTGCGGCGCGAAGACGTAAACCGCTTGGGTGTTTGTAAAGCATAAACCAAGTAACCGCCAAAATAACAAGCGCAATCCAAATAGTTGGATAAATCTTTAAAAAACCGAGCCTCATTCCGTTCATGTAACTTAAACTGCGATCCATCTGGAACAGTAACTGACAAACAAACACATTAAGCCCATTCGCCAGCAGATTAATCCCCGTGCCGGAAATCACCTGATCCGCGTTAAGTGTAACAGATGCAAACGCGTGAATAAGCGAAAAAAGTCCGCCCGATAACGCGGCAAAAAATAGCGCCAAAGGAATAGACAAACCTGTTTTATGCTCCAAAAAAACATGGGTAATGGCGGCGGTCATCGCCCCAAAGGACATAAGCCCTTCAAGGGCGATATTTACCACGCCCGCACGCTCGCAGATCATGCCCCCAATGGCGGCTATTAATATAGGAGAAACTATCATTAAAGTCGATGTAATCATGCCTTTTCCAACGCCCTTTTATCGGTATTTTAGCGGTTTTTACCCTCTATGTCATAAGATTTTTTTTATTATTTTTATTAAAAAATATTGACAAAATAATTTTTTTTCACTACAATTCCTATTAAACAGATAGGTTTATAG
>NZ_BDHD01000077.1:0-8973 GCF_054786075.1 Treponema sp. R6D11
TGGGGCGATCCGGAACGCCCCACGTTTTGCCTACTTTGTCGCACAAAGTAGGCCATCTAATACAAAACATCTAAAACCCTTGACATTCCCCGCATAATAGTGTATAATATATCAGCATGTCTAGAGACAAGCTTCTATGTTTTTATCGAAAGACGAACAGGTTTGATGAGTTTTTCGAAATAAGCAAGGCAGAGCGAGTTAAGCGCAAGTTTTTGCGGGGTTGGCAAAAACGGAGCGGCGAGCTTTTGTCCGCAGCTTTATGGGCTGTCGCCAAGCGGTAAGGCACCAGGTTTTGATCCTGGCATGCGTTGGTTCGAATCCAGCCAGCCCAGCCAAAGAGAACAATCACAAAAGGTACCAAAGAATAGTGCAAACTATCGCCTAAAAAGCTATTTAGCTACGTGTTGTGCTCCAAAAAGCGGTTTCTGTGATTCTAACTTTGCTTATAGTATTCTTGCTTGGATGTATTGGGTCTTTATATTATCAGCAGACGACGAACAAGCAAAGCATACCTAACTTGTTTGGCTATAAGATATTGAATGTAGTGACTGCATCGATGGAGCCGACGATTAAAATGGGTGATAGCATACTCATCAAAAGCACGAATGAAGTTAATGTTAAAGACATAATCACTTTTCGTCAGGGCAACTCTTATGTGACCCATAGGGTGGTATACAAAGAGGGCGACCAGTTCATCACAAGGGGCGATAACAACTCTGGAGATGACAAGGCTATAAAGACGATAAAAGATGTTGAAGGAAAATATGTTAGATCGCTTCCAAGTTTTTTACGTTTATCTTCATTTTTGAAAACTAGGGAAGGCGTTATAGCAATCATTGGAATTCCTGTTTTGCTAATATTGATACTCGCGATGTTAGGGACAAGGAATAAAGAGCAGTAAAAAACTTTAATTTGTTAAATTTTTAAAATATAAAAAGAAAAAGAAAGGATGATTAAAATGGAAAACATTTTATCAAAAAAACGAACTAAAGGGGTTATAGCTGCGGTAGCGATACTGTTGCTTGGATTTTTCCTCTTTAACACATTTGCTAGATACCTATCTACAGCATCAGGTGGTGGCGATGTGGAAGTAGCACGTTGGGCTGTTAAAGTTAACAAGACGGACCTAGCAAACGGCGTAACAGACTTTGGTGATTTGGTATTTACACCAGATCCATCAGAGACAGTTGCTGGAGGCAAAATTGCTCCAGGACACACAGCAAAAGCTGATCTACTAGTTGATGCTGTAGGAACAGAAGTTGCAATCGATTATGCGCTTGACATTGATTTGTCTCAGCTATCGGCTGACGCATCAGCAGACTTGCATATTTCTGGTGTTAAATATGTAATCGGTGAGATGGTTGCTGGAGAGTTTGTTGCTGATGCTGGTGCACCTGTAACGATTGCTCCAAATGCCGAAGACAAATATGTCGGCACAATCGCTCTTCCAACAGATGGCGAAGGCAACAGAATCGCGATCAACAAGGTTTATAATCTAATTATCGAAGTATCTTGGGAAGAAGGAACAGCATTTGATGTTGAGCCAGACGCAGATGATACATTGAAAGGCGAAGAAGCTGCAACAATTAGAGTGCCTGCTTCAATCGAGCTAAAACAAAAATTAAACTAATTAAAAGGTGGTTGTTGTTTTGAGGGAAACTACTGATTAATTCTTAGGAAGCTAGGGGGGAGCTGGAAATAGGCTCCGCCCGCTTTCTTCGTTTTAGGCAAGTTAGAAAGGAGGGTATTATGACGCAAATTCAATTAAATTTGGAACAAAAACCGAAAAAACAAGAAGAGAAAGACGAAAAAAAGCGCGTCTTGATACTTTGCTTTCTAATTTTAGCCTTGCTATCCCTGATAATATATTTGATTCCGTATTGGAACAACGCGACGGCGAATAAGGATTATACGTGGGAAGAGAAGATGGATTTTGGTTTCAAGATTGATTTAGGAAGACCGCTAAAAAAGATTAAAGGCAAAAAGATTGATAAAAACCTGAAGATTGAGGATGGCAAGATCGTGCCAGTTGATCCGGATGACCCAGACCCAGAGGAACCGCCGGAATATGAGCTGATAGAAGTTAGCAATGATGGCGATATTTGGGGCAGTTACGTTAGTCTTCCGCTATTCAGCCAAGTGAGTGCGAATGTTGTGCCAAAAAAGATAGCGCCGGAGTCGCATGGCAAATTTAACTTTGTGGTTAGGAACACGAACCGTAGTATATTCCAAATAATGCTTAAATGTATAGAGGAAAATCCGAATAAAGCCAATATGAAATATCGCATAAAGCAGGATAATAAATATGTTGCTGGGAATGCGAACACTTGGGTTTATCCTAGTGAGATAAAAATAGAGACTGTGTTTGACTTTATGCAAGTTATCGATTATGAGGTCGAATGGAAATGGGTAGAGACTAACAAAGATACGCCGGTGGGGATTGCGACTGGTGTGTATAAACTATTTTTAGAGATATTCTCGCAACCGCTGAGCAGTGAATAGAAAAAAGGAGAGAAAGATGAATAAAGAGCAAGAGAAAAACAAGAAAAAGACGATACTTTTGATGGTGCTGGTTATTATCATATTATCTTTATTTGCATTTTTCTCGTTTGCTAGATATTTTAGATGGGGTGCAGGCTCGGGGGAAATTGAAGTTGCCAAACCTGTGTTCTCTATCACTCCTGCAATAAACAACACTGTTATTATTAGCGACTCGGAAGTTGAAATAAATTTTTCGATAGCGAACTTTAATGAGTTGCAAGAGAAATCGGATGTATCGTTTAACTACACAGTTGAGTTTGGGCTTGTCAACAATAGTTTCTCGCTGAATGATTTTTCGAAGTTTGAGCTTAAGAAAAACGGGGTGGTGATCCCGCTTTCGAATTTCAAGACAGGCGTTCAAACTATTGAGCAGAATCAAAAGAAAAATGATTTCTACACGCTTACGATTGCGGCGAATGATTATGAGTTGCAGAATATAGCTGATAGGTTGAAGATTGAGTTTAAAGGTGAACAAAAATTGGATTTTTAATATAAATTAGGGGAGAAATTAGGCTGGAAGGAGGATTAGCAGCTGTGATTAAAAAACTACTGTCGAATAAAAAATACACTTGCATAGCTGCAATTCTTGCTGCGGTCTTATTAGTATTAAACTTTTTCGCATTAAGCGGATATATAACCTATAGCAGATATGTATTCAATGAAGATATCGCGGCTGAGATTGAAATCAATCTTCCAAGGCACGCGCCGGTTGCGTTTGTTGATACATTCCATGAGGACAAGAATTTAACAGGTGATTTAGTTGGCGATGATTTTGATTATGCGACTGATTTGCATGCGATAGAACAATTTGGCGCGACGTGCGTTATAAACTCTAATAATGATGCCGATATGTATAAATTCACGGCGAAGACTGCTGGGACATATTATATTTATACGACCGGCGGGCTTGACACGCATGGCGAGCTATATGATTCGAGCCGAGCTATTTTAGCGCAGGATACTTATGGCGGGTTGTGGACCAACTTTGGGATTTCTTATGAGCTTGATGCGGGGCAGACGGTTTATGTTAAAGTGCAATCTAATAACAACGCGACAAAAGGCGATTATGGTTTTATTATAAACAAGATTGGGTTTGGCGAGGCGATGCCAGAGCCTATAACTAGTACGATTTGGGATGGCGATCCTAAGCCAGCTAATGTTGTTACAAACTCGACTGGCAACATGACGGTTCGATATGATGGAAGCGCGAACGTACCGATTGATGTTGGCACTTATCAAGTTAGAGTGGATATCGCGGCAGACGGAATTTTTTCTGCAGTTTCTAATATTCAAGCTGGCGATTGGGAGATATTAGGAGCTGATCCGGTTTTCTGGTTTGAGACACCTACTGCTATTTATGATGGCAACCCGAATCCGCCGACTGTTTTATCCAACTCTTTGGGAGATATTACCTTATTCTATGGCTGGGATTTTCAAGGAAGTGTGCCGGTTGACGCTGGCGAGTATCCGGTTTATGCGTCGATAGCGCAACATAATAATTATAATGCTTTAGATCATGTGCTAGTTGGGCTATGGGTTATCACTCCGGCTGAGCTTGAGATTGTTGTTACACCGGGGAACCTAGAAAAAACTTATGGCGATGCGGACCCTAATGTGTTTACATATAGTATTATTCCAAATCCGATTCCTGGCGATCCGGCTATTATACAAAATCCTACGTTTTATATAGAAGAAAATGGTTTAGCGACTGGCGTTGCTAGACCTGTTGGTGTTTATGCGATTCGTTCGAATGAAGATTTCATGGTTGGAACGACGAATAATTATACATACACGATTAGGTATGAAAGTGCGGAGCTTATGGTGCTTCCTGCTGATCCTTATGCGTATTTGCAAAGTTATTCGACTATTTATGATGGGACGCCTAAGCCTGCGACTGTTATTAGTGAGAGCGATGGTGCGGTTACGGTTTATTATAATGGCTCGACGAATGTGCCGACGAATGCTGGCGAATATACTGTTACGGTTGACATCGAGGCTGATGGTGATTATGAGGAACTTAAAAATTGTCCGCTTGGGACGTGGACTATAAATCGCGCGACGGAAAATGTTGTTATTAAAGCGGAAAATAAATTAAAAGCATTTGGCGAGGAAGATCCGGCGAACAGCTATGTTACGATTCCTAACTCGATTGTTGGAAACCCTGAGATATCTGTTGGGAGCTATGCAGTTTCGGGAACGGCTGGCACGTCGCGACCTGTTGGGACATACACAATAACGCCTTCTGGTTTTCAAATTGCTGACACGCAAAATTATACATATTCTATCAGTTATCAAAACGGGAATTTGATTGTCGACAAGGCTACGCCGACGGTTACGCTTGACGAGGATTTTGCTTTCTATACAGGGTCTCCGCTTGCGGCTTCGGTTTCGAAGAATTCTACCGGTGCGTTGACAATTTATTATAATGGAAGCACGACTATGCCAACTAATGTTGGTGATTATGAAATAACAGTTGATTTAACGGCGGACGGCAGCTATTTAGGTTTGACAGGGTTTGAGCTTGGAACGTGGACCATTAAGCCGGCTGATGTTGAAGTTGTTATCAAGGCGGTTAACAAAGTTATAACTTATGGCGATGAAGATCCAGAGCTAGAATATGAAATTATTCCTAGCGGTGCGAGGAACTTGGCTAGCACATTTAATGTTGGCTCGATGGTTATTGACGGGTTTGACGCTGAAGTGCGACCTGCTGGTGAATATGGCATTACTATTGACGGGTTCACGATGCTTGATTCAAACTACAACTTTGCTATTAGTTATGAAAACGGAACGCTTACTGTTTCAAAACAAACTGTTTCTGTTGAGGTGATAGCAGATAATAAGACAAAAACGTTCGGCGATGCGGACCCAGAGCTAACTTATACTATAGAGCCTGAAAATCCTGTTGATAATCCGTATATGACGGAGGGTGTTCTTGCGATTAGTGGCTCGGTTAGCGGCGTGAACAGACCTGCAGGAGCATATGATATCGCACCAAGTGGATTTGAATTTTTAGAGACAGATAATTACGTTTATGAAATTACGTATACTAACGGCGAGCTAGTTGTTGAAAAAGCAACTCCGCAGCTTACATTAGAGACGTTATTTGCTGAATATGATGGCACTCCAAAGGCAGCGACGGTTACATCTAATTCGAATGGGAATATTACGGTATATTATGACGGGTCGGCTACTGTGCCTACTGATTGCGGAGTTTATACTATTACGGCGAGCATAACGGAGGGAACTAACTATACGGCGCGCACGAATGTTTTAGTTGGCGATTTCACGATTGAGCCTAAGACGATTATAGCAAGAATTATTGCTGATAATAAAACGAAAACTTATGGCGATGCAGACCCTGCGTTTACCTATCACTATGAGGTTACGGAAGAAGAGAGCGGGTTACAAATAACGGCGGGAACGTATGCTTGCGACGGTGAGGCAGAAGGTGAGGCAAGACCTGCGGGGACATATGAAATTATGCCTGTCGAATTTACGGTTACATCGCCTAACTTTGAATATCAAATCCAATATGTGCCTGGAACGTTGACTGTTTCTAAGCAAACTATTGAAGTTTCGATTATTGCGGATGATAAGACAAAAGTGTATGGCGAGGCGGATCCAGAACTTACATATTCGATAGACCCTGAATATCCAGAAGGATTGCCGACTGTAGGAGATGGATTTATCAGCATATTAGGAAACCCTTCAGGCGCGGCCAGACCTGCTGGAAATCATGAAATTGTGCCTTATGGGTTTACTATTGCGGATACGGATAATTATACTTACCACATAACTTATGTTTCGGGGAACTTAGAGGTTACAAAAGCTGAGCCTACGCTCACATTAGAGACTACATTTGCTGTATACGATGGAACGCCTAAAGCGGCGACTGTTACTAGCGATAGTAGCGGTGTTATTACTGTGTATTATAACGGTTCGCAGACTGTGCCGACTAATTGTGGTATATATGCTATAACAGCTGATATAACTGTTGGTGCGAACCATATTGCTGCGGCGGGCGTTGCGCTTGGGGACTTTACTATTGACCAAGCTCATCGCACAATTTCGATTGTTGCAGATAATAAAACTAAAATTTATGGGCAAGAAGACCCTGAATTTACTTATCACACAGAAATTACTGATGGAATAGCGGAGCAAGTTGATATTATTGCGGGGACGTATCATTGTGAGTGTGAAGCGGAGGGGCCATCACGCCCTGTTGGGGATTATACAATTCATCCAGAAGGATTTTCGGCATCGTCTAGCAATTACGTATATGATATACAATATATAGAAGGAACTTTAACGGTTACGAGAAAAACGGTTAATGTTTCGATTGTTGCGGACGATAAAACAAAAGATTTTGGCGAGGCAGACCCAGCTTTAACTTATTCGCTTGACCCTGAATATCCAGAAGGGTTGCCTAGCGTTAATGAAGGGTATATCAGCATATTGGGCACTCCTTCAGGCACGGCTAGACCAGCCGGGACATATGATATTCATCCTTATGGGTTCTCGCTTCCTGACACAGCTAACTTTACTTATAATTTGAGTTATGTTGATGGGACTTTAACCGTTGATAAAATTTTGCCGGAAGTATCACTTGCATCTGATAAGACTATCTATGATGGAACGCAAAAAGCAGCGACGATCATAACGAATGCGACGGGCGTTCAAACTGTATATTATGTTGGCATCGGCAGCACGAATTATAGTGAGACGACAAATGCGCCGACAAATAAGGGGACGTATTTAGTTAAAGTTTCTATTACTGCGCATGGAAATTATTTGGCGCTTACGAAGGCTGAGGCTGGAGTTTGGACGATAGAAGGTGCTGCGCCTGAATTTTCGTATAGCCCAGCGACGGCTACATATGACGGGTATGAGCATGGAACGGTTGTTAGTTCGACATCGGGCGGTGCTATTACGGTTTATTATGAAGATGATGCAGATTTGCCTACAGAGGCAGGAGAATATTGCATAACCGTTTCGCAAGAGGCTTATGGAAACTATGCAGAGGTTGTTAGACAATGTATCGGCACATTCACTATAAATCCTGCTGCTCCTAATATTTATTTGGATAATCCGCGTGTTGTGAATTATGATGGCGCGCCGCATAATGCTAATATTGTTAGCCAATCGCAAGGGCATATGACGGTTAAATACAATAATTCTACTGCGTTGCCGGTTGATGCGCGTGTGTATACAGTTACTGTTTCGCAAGAGGCTTGCGGAAACTATGCGGCTGCGCAAGATGTGTTTGTTGGAAATTATGAGATAGTGGGGGTTGAATTAGTTGTAGATTTATATCCTGTTTATACTGAAAAAGTATATGGCGACGCAGATCCTGTGACCTTTGGAATTGTGACAGACCCTAATAATATTCCAGGGAATCCAATTATAACTCCGGGTGCTTTTGATATTTCTGGTGCGGTTTCCGGCGTGAACAGGCCTATTGGGCATTATGTTGTGACGCCTAGGGATTTCGTTATACAACCTACGAACAACTATACATATAGAATTGTTTATCATACGGGTGAGCTGGCTGTTTTGAGTGTAAACCCATATGCAACGCTACTTGCAAATGAGGTGACATATACTGGTTCGCCTTTGCCTGCGACGATTGTAACTCCATCGCAAGGGGCGCAAACTATTTGGTATCTTGGTGAGAACGGGATCAAAACGCAAACTCCACCGACGAATGTGGGGCAATATATTGTTATTCTGGATATGCTATCAGATGGCGTATATGCCGCTTTGAATGATTATGCGGTTGGAACATATACGATTAATAAAGCGACGATTCCTGTCACGATTACTGCGGGCAATTTGGAAAAAGTTTATAACACGGCGGATCCAACGAATTATTCATATACGTATACTCCTAACCCTGCGACGGGTAGCCCAAATATCATAACAGGTGCGTATACTGTTTCTGGAACGGCAGGCGCGGCAAGACCTGTTGGAACGTATAGCATAACGCCTTATGGGTTTGTGATTAATGAAACGGCAAACTGCAAATATACGATTACTTATGTTGCAGGAACGCTTACAGTAACCGGTATGATGCCTGTTTACACTATGAATGGAGGCGTGATTGAAACAGGGCTTGGAGCGGATAATGATAGAGCAGGTGGCTCGATCGCCACTGCGTTTGATTTAGGTATTATAAACGATGCATATTCGATTGACGTTTGGGTGAATATCCCGGGCGACAATGACTATTTCAGGTTTGTAGCAGGACAATCTGGGACGTATTATTTTAACTCATCGCACAACACGCTTGATACATATGGATATTTATATAATTCTGCGGGAACTCAACTAACATATAATGATGATGCGGCTGGCACGAAAGGCGACGGCACGCTTAACTTTGGTATGACATATAACCTGACTGCTCGCAATGCCTGTTTTGTTTATAAT
>NZ_BDHD01000078.1:0-8869 GCF_054786075.1 Treponema sp. R6D11
TAACATCATAAACTACGGATACCAAGGTAAAGGTGATTATGGTTTTCTTTGCCGGAGCTTCCGGTAAAACATCCAAAAAACTGATGATTGAAAGGTATTTTAATAGTGTACTAATTCATGGAAATATGGGATAATATAGATAAGAGGAGTTTCTATATGCTTCTTGAAAGAATTGATAAAACTCAGATTACTTATTCAAATAAGGAATTATTGAATGAGAATGACAGTAAATATTGGGAGAAAGCGTCAACTAAAGAAAAATTACAGACAATAACTTATTTAAGGGAGTGCTTTTATGGAAAAACAGCAACTACCGGAAGACTTCGAAGAATTTATACAATGTCTAAACTCAAATGCAGAAAATCAGATATGGCAGATGCTGAAAAATTAGAATATAGTTAAATCATGGACTTGGATATGTTTCAAAAAAGAGCGACAATAATCAGTCAGGTATGTTCTTTAATCATTGTCTTATTGATATGCGCCGTTAATATATGCTGTGCTCACAAGGAAACAACAAACAGTTCTGCCAATGAAAAATATGTAGTTTTAAAAAATAAATACGCTGCTTTGCCCTATAGTGTAATGGTTGATAAAAAAATTACCAAAGATGCCGCCGATATGATATTTAAACGCTTTGAAGCTATAGAGAAAGGAGATATAGCGGCGTTCAGGGCTACGTTAGGACAAATGGAGGACGGAGTAGATTATTATTATCAACTCGGATTAATATGTGAATTTTTTGGAGACTTCTTTGATATAGATTACGATACTTTTCACGATGCTGTTGCGGACGGCAGCGAAAAATTGACAGAAATCGCGCATACATTATTTTATGGTGAACATCCTTTAAAAAGCAGAAATACAGGACTAGTAATAAAAATAATGGAAGTTACAGATTCAGGCGGATTAAAAGTGACGACAACAAATAATAAAAAAGAAGAAATTATTTATAATTTTTCATATTGGTAATATGGAACCTCTAAAAACCTCGGTTAGGTTTTTAGAGGTTCCTAGATTAAACATAGGAGTTAAATCATGGACTTGGATATGCTTCAAAAAAGGGCGGCTATCATCAGGCAGGTACGCTCTTTTTTTGACAATAAAAATTATTTAGAATTGGACACTCCTCTGCTCTCCTGCGATTTAATCCCCGAATCCTGCCTTGAAGTTTTTCAGACTGAGCGTATTTTCCCGCATGGAAGCAAAAAAGAAAATCGTCCTCTTTGGCTTATTCCTTCTCCAGAAATTTTCATGAAAAAAATAATAGCTCGGCACAATGTAAATGTGTATCAAATATGTAAATGTTTCCGTAATGGCGAATCTTGCGGGTTTTTGCATAACAGCGAATTTACCATGCTTGAGTATTATACAATGAACGCCGATTATATGGATTCTCTTGCATTGACAGAGGAGCTATTTTTGCATTTGGCTAAAGATTCCGCTATTACCGCTAATAAATTTGAACATATTACTGTAGCACAGGCGTTTAAAAAATGGGCTGGCTTTGATCTTTTCGCTACGGCAAAGGAAGGTTCCGCCGCTATGGAGCTTCAAGCGCGTAAATTGGGACTTGAACCAATGCCCGATATGACGGTACATCAACTTTACGATTTAATTTTTATTCACGCCGTAGAACCGCAATTAAAAACTGAAAAACCAATCGCTCTGCTTGACTACCCCGCTTTTGTTCCATGTCTTGCTAAAAAATCGCCTAACGAACAAACTGTAGAACGCTGGGAATTGTACTGCAACGGCATAGAGTTGGCAAATTGCTATTCGGAAGAGAATGATCCTAATGCTGTAAAAGATTTTTTTATCAGCGAAGAAGCGGAGAAAAACAAAACCGCCATTGTAAAACACAGAGTAGATAATGATTACTGGAAAATGTTTGAAAACTTCCCCCGCTGTTCAGGTGTAGCGATAGGACTGGATAGATTGATTATGACACTTACCGGAAAAACAACTATAGATGGTGTATTGCCGTTTTTACGGACATAAACCCCTTTTCCCTCTTTGTGATCTTCTCTTCCTTTGTGAGCTTTGTGTGAGTTATTAACAAACTAGTCCGCTTTTCTTTTTACATCTGAAAGACCGGAACAATCGAACTTAACATTGGAAACAAAGGCTCTGGGGACATTGAACTTTATCTCGGCTTGCCCTTTAAAGCGGTAATTTATACGCCTCATGGCAATAACATCGTCTAAAAGTTTTCTGTTTGTATTTATAAAATTCATCGTAAAACGAAATTGGGTTTTTTCTGAACTTTTTGCCGGAATATGCAAAACATCTTTGGCGACGCCGTCAGCCCAAAAAAGATTGTTGCCGTATAATTCATATTTTATCGACTCTAAGTCAATCGTAAAGTTATTGGGGTTTTCAATTTTTATTACCGCTTCAAATTCGGTAACAACAAGATCAGCTTGAATTATATAAATGGATACAACTTCAAATTCCGGCTCTATAACATCAATAGGTAATTCTACAAGCACAGGCTGAGATTTACACGTTATAAAAAGTAATGCAATTAAAAGTAAATAAATCTTACGCATATTTATATATCGACAAATTTCTAAATGTAGGAAAGTTCACTATAAAATACAGTGTTGTTTTCTGCGCTGACAGCGCTGACCATTTTATCGGCGACAGAACAGGTGCAGGTCTCGTCCAATAAACCGCTTTCAAAAAGACCCGCCGCCAACGCTCCACCGCAAGCGTTTAGCCGTCCTTCCAAAATCGCGGAAGCAAGGTCTGGGAAATTTTTTTCGGAGAAAAGACGCAAAACATCTTCCGCCAAGACTTGAGCTGTCTTTTGATCTGTATCGCTGGAAAGATTGCAAGAAACAACTATCAATGTTTCGTCCAAAACAGGCGTAATAACAGCTTTTAACGCCTGAGCAAGGTCGTAAATATACTGAGCTTTCGGCTGTCCCATCAAAATAGGAACAATCGACGCTTCGGGGAAACAGTATTTTACAAAGGGAAGTAAGATTTCGATAGAATGTTCGCTAAGGTGCGGAATATCATTAATTTCAAAGAATTTACTGTGAAATTCCAATTCTTCGGATATTTCCCTATCCACGGGGATATTGCCAATGGGGGTATGAAAAGAGTGGGAATTAGATAAAAACAGCCCTTTTTCCCTTTTGTCGTGGATTGGACCCAAAAGAACCACCCGTTTTATACTGCTACTTCTGCCCATAGCCGAGAAAAAAGCCTTGGCTGCCAAAGAACCTGAGTAATTCCATGCTCCATGAGGGGCTATAATCGCCTTTGCGTACCCGCCGCTACCCTCTTCAAAGCCAAAAGACCTTAAATATTCGAGCATTTCCTTCTTTTCTTCGGGGTAAAACATTCCGGCTCCCACCGGACTGCGAATCCGCCTTCTTTGGGCGAGCAAAGCTTCCATATATATTAACTCTAGTGTTTGGCGGAGCAGTATGCAAGGAAAAAGCGGAAAAATAAAATTTAAAAAATTATTTTTTTAACTTGAAATTCTCATTTAAAAGGTTTATAAGGGACGTCAATTTATCGTCAAATTTATTGGCAATTGAGGCTGTATTTAGAAGGTCGCTGCGTTCGCGGGAAAGCCAATTATAGAGCCTTTCTCTGATTTCAAGGTTAGAGCCTTCGCCTTTGACGATTTTAACCATAGCGGTTATTTCTTTTACGGTAAAGGAAATCCACATATTATTGCATAAAATATGATACCCTGCGCCTGTATCGGAGATTTTTATATCGAAAAATTTGCCGGTTTCTATGACTTTTTTGGGTTTTGAAACAGTCTTACTTTTACGCTGTTCGTCTTTTATCATAGTTTGATTAAGGGCATCTACCTGCATATTGTAAAGATGGACATGGGCTTGTTTTACAAGGAAGGCTAATCCTTCTTCGTCCAATTTTGGAATGAGAGATTTTAATTCTTTAGCAAGATTGTCCGCTTCGGTCGATTTTTTAACGGTTTTTTTAGCCGTTGTTTTAGGTTTACCGATTTTAGTCGCTTTCGCCATAGCTTATTTTAATACATAACTTTGCAATTTTCAAGAGAACGAAGCCGTTCTTCTTCCACCTTAACATGGAGATTTTTTTCCTGAGTAGGGATAACAAGCCCCTTTGGTCCGTTTTTGGCTCGTCTTAAATATTTTACCTGAGTGTAGAATAAATCGCCTTCGCCGTTATTTCTGCCCTTTGAATAAAAAATCGCAAGATTGCCTGCGTCAAGAAGTATCTCCAACGGAATCGATTTTCCCGCCCTTTGTTTTATAAACACATAGGAGCCGTGATAATCCCTTGCGTGTAGCCACATATCGTTCCCCTTAACATGACGGCGCAAAAGCTCATCGTTTTCATTAGCGTCCCTGCCCACAATGATAAGCCAATCGCCTCGTTTAAACGTAAGCCCCGGACGCGCCTTTTCCTTTTTTCCCGAAGCCGCTTTAGGCGCGGAAACGCCTGTCTTTAGCAATTTTGCCAAAATTAACGGATTAGTTTCTCCTAACAAGCGTTCTAACTTTTCCGTTACTTCTTTAAGTTCCCTCTCCCCACTTTCAATTTCCCGTTGAACATCGGCAAGCCCGTTTTTCGCCTTGCGGTATTTTTCATAGTATTTTTGCGCTTGTGCCGAGGGACTGACACGCGGCTCAAGTTCAATGCGTATATTTTCGCCTTCATACTCTGTTTCCAGCCATTTATCGCCATGTTTAATATTCGCTATATTAGAAAGAATAATATCGCCGTAAGTTTTTAACCTGCGTGAGTCCGTAAAAGACGCTTCTTTTTCCCGCAACCGCTCAAGCGCCGCGCTGATTCTGCCCATACTGCCTTCGCAGGTTTTCCTTGCCTGTTCCCGTAACGCTTCAAGCGAAAGGGTTCCTCCCTGTGCGGCGTAAAACTCATCGATTTTTTTATTGAAGGAGCCTTCTCCGGGTAGTGTGCGTATTTCATAGGAGCGTACTTCCCGAACACGAATGTCATTTTCGTTATCAGACTTTAATTTGATAGGTTTTGCTTCAATGTTTTCAGGAGAATAACTCCCCCCCGTAACTTCGCCACGCTTTGGCAGGCGACGCATGGCATCCAACACAACGCCGCTGTCATCGGTAACTATAAAATTCGCCGCATTTGACCAAAGACGAATGTACAATTTGTAAATCGCCGTCTGTGAAGATTCTTTTTCGTCATCGGCATTTATTGTTCTTTTTACAGTTATCCGCACAATGCGGTTATCCCCTATCTGCGCCGCTTCCGTTATCCAACCGTTTACAATCTTTGACGACAAAAATTGCGCGAAACGCAGAGGCTTTTCACTTTTTGGCACGGCGCGAAAAGCTTCATGCAGTCTACACGCGCCAGGACTCAACGAAACAAGCACCTGCTTTGTTTCCCCTTTTTTATGCAGACGCAAAATAATCACGTCAAACGCGCTCTGTACGGCACTCTGAATCTGCGCCCCCTCAAGAGCAAGTTCTTCGAGGATTAAATTAATTTCCTTCCAGTTTAGGGACATGGGGGTAGTATAGCATAGAGAGGTTAAATAGTTGTGG
The DNA here is from genome assembly GCF_054786075.1 of Treponema sp. R6D11. Lineage (NCBI taxonomy): Bacteria > Pseudomonadati > Spirochaetota > Spirochaetia > Treponematales > Treponemataceae > Treponema > Treponema sp. R6D11. Next base: position 5,544 of record NZ_BDHD01000078.1, read on the forward strand.
TTTTGTTTTGCCAAAATAGTTCAAGATAAGAAGTATAATCATCATATAAACGGAAATGAAAAATTCGCAATGGTTTTAGTACAGAAAATATAAGGTTGACAATTTATTAAAAAAAGTTGAAAATATATGTATGGGAAATGAAGAAATTATTAATTATATTGTAATTGATCAGGGTGTTCGTTTTGGTAAACCTTGTATAAAAGGAACCAGAATAACCGTTGGGGATATTTTACAATGGCTGTCAGAAGGAATACCTATTTCTGAAATACTCGAAGATTACCCTTTATTAAAGGAAATTCATATAAAAGCGGCGCTTGCTTTTGCTGCAAGACGGGAAGAAATTGTAAGGGTTTTAACATTGGTATGAATCATTTATGAAACTATTACTTGACGCAAATATTTCATGGAAACTTATAAATACTCTAGCACCGATATTTGGCGAATGTACTCATGTTGATTTAATTAATCTTACAGTTCCGGCAAAAGATATAGATATATGGAATTACGCATTAGAAAATGGATATATCATAATAACCAAAGATAATGATTTTCTGGATTTATTAGAATTAAAAGGATTTCCGCCAAAAGTAATCTTAATTAAGACAGGAAACAATAGCTCAAAAATATTGGCGGATTTAATTATTAACGTAAAACCAAAAATAGAAGATTTAGAAAACAATAACTATGGGTTACTAGAAGTATATGGTCCATTAAAACTAGTTAAGTGATTACTGCCGTATCGAAAGCATTGACGACTATATAGCATAGCCCCTGTAATCTTTCCCTCATTTGTGCTACACTTCTACTATGTCAACAGATGATAAAAAAATAATTTACTCCATGCATAAGGTTTCCAAAAAGCATGGGACTAAGCAGGTTCTAAAGGATATAAGCATCTCTTACTATTATGGCGCGAAAATCGGCGTTATCGGGCTTAATGGGTCTGGTAAGTCGAGTCTTTTAAAGATTCTTTCAGGCAAGGATACCGAGTTTGCGGGAGAAACAACTGTAAGCCCTGGTTATAATATCGGGTTTCTTGAACAGGAGCCGTACCTTGAGCCGGGCAAGACTGTTAAGGAAATAGTGTCCGAAGGGGCAAAAGAGTTGGTTGACCTTCTTGCGGAGTTTGACAAGGTAAGCGAAGCGTTTGGAGACCCCGACGCAGATTACGATAAACTTGGTGCGAAGCAAGCGGAATTGCAGGAAAAAATCGAAGCCGCAGACGGCTGGAACTTGGACAGCCGCCTTGAACTTGCAATGGAAGCCCTTCGTTGTCCTCCCGGCGATGAGGTTGTAGACCACCTTTCAGGCGGTGAAAGGCGGCGTGTCGCCCTATGCCGTCTGCTACTGCAAAAACCCGACATCTTGTTACTTGATGAACCGACCAACCACTTGGATGCTGAAACTGTCGCATGGCTTGAACGCCATCTGCAAGACTACGCAGGCACTGTAATCGCCGTAACGCACGACCGCTATTTTTTGGATAATGTCGCCGGTTGGATACTGGAGCTTGACCGAGGAGAGGGAATCCCATGGAAGGGCAATTATTCAGGCTGGCTCGAACAAAAAGAAAATCGCATGGCGCAAGAAGAAAAAGGCGAAAGCGACAGACGCAAAACATTACAACGGGAGCTTGAATGGATACGCATGAGTCCCAAAGGGCGGCATGCAAAGAGCAAGGCTCGTATTACCCAATACGAAAAACTTTTTCAGGACGATGAAAGGGAACGCTCACGGGGAGCGGTAACAAACAATAAAATTACAATTCCTGCGGGTCCGCATTTGGGCAAACTTGTAATCGAGGCGGAAGGATTATCAAAATCTTTCGGGAACAAACTGTTATTCGACAACATGAGTTTTACAGTGCCACCGGGAGCGTGCGTGGGTATTATCGGACCAAACGGCGCGGGAAAAACTACGCTTTTCAAATTAATAACAGGCACTGAAAAACCCGACGCGGGAGAATTGCGTCTGGGCGAAACGGTAAAAATAGGTTATGCCGACCAGATGCGCGCCTCTCTTGACGGCGAAAAAAGCGTTTGGGAGCAACTTTCAGACGGACAAGATTTAATTAAACTTGGCAGCGGACAGGGCGCAAGGGAAGTTAATTCCCGCGCTTACTGCTCTTGGTACAATTTTTCAGGAGCGGATCAGACAAAAAAGGTTGGAGTCCTTTCCGGCGGAGAGCGGAACAGGCTTAACCTTGCGATGATGCTCAAAGAAGGGGCGAATGTGCTTTTGCTTGATGAGCCGACAAATGACTTGGATGTAAATACATTGCGCGCTTTGGAAGACGCTCTGGACACTTTCGCCGGAGTAAGCCTTGTAATCAGCCACGACCGCTGGTTCTTGGATCGCATTGTAACGCACATTTTGGCGTTTGAAGACGGCGAAGTAATATGGTACGACGGCAACTGGTCAGAATACGCCGACTGGCGCAAAGAGAAACTAGGTTCAGCGGCGGACAGCCCCCACCGCTACGTGTATCGTAAGTTGGAAAGATAAATTTTTTATACCTGTCCCGCCAAGAAATCCGCGTCTTTTTCATCATCTATTTTTCTGCCGTATAGATGCTCAAAAAGGAAACGTGTGTCTTCAGGGGCAATGTTTATAAAGCGACAGCCTAAGTAGCCGGCGTTTTTATCTTTAAATTTCCTTACAATCTTTGCTAAAACATTAATTGTGCGGCTCTTTGTCTCGATAGTTACCGTTAACTCAGAATCAACTAAAAGAGTCGCCAACATACTGGAACCAAGCGGATACGCAAACATCAAACCGGACGCGCTTATATCAAGCACCTTGCCCTGAAACGGTTGATTCTCTACCTTCCCATGATCAAAATATCCGTTTTCTTTTAAACCAAACGCAAGCACTTTCGCGTATTGATAAACATTATCAAGTACGCTGAAATCAAACGGAAGCCTTCCCTGTTTATCAATCCAAATATGGATATACCCGATAACATATTCATGAAACAAAATAGGAACCCATGCGTCGGAAAAAATACCGTCTTTAAATTTATTCTTTAAAATACGCTCGGTATTTTCTTCCAAATATTTTTCGCCGATACCCGTAGTCTCAAGATATCTGTAAAATATATCCTCGGTTATTATGCGTTTTTTAGGATACGGATCGGTCTTTGGCAAAAATCCCACTGTCGAGGGAATAAAAAGCGTTTTCCCTGTTTCCGATACTATTTTTTCTTCCAAAGTTTCAGGTTTTTTATCTTTAAAATTGATTATCTTGTAACCGTCGGCAAAATTACTTAACATACCCGCTATTTGTTTTATAAGTCCTAAAAGATTGCTTGGATCAAGGTTGTTAAA
>NZ_BDHD01000079.1:0-8761 GCF_054786075.1 Treponema sp. R6D11
GCATTACGATGATTACAATTACCATGACGGCGGGAACGCTTTCCCTGAAAAAACCGATAAAATTATTGGACGGCGTTCTGTCCGCGCCAACTGCTACGTCAGCCATTTATACCTCCCATTACGCGCTCATCCTTCTGCGCCGTTTTTCTTCGTTCAAGTACCAAACCTTGCTTATTACAAGAGCCACCGTACTCCAGTACTCTTGAGGGATAATATCCCCCACGTTGATCTTTGGGTCGCGGTACAAAGCCCACGCTAGGGGTTTGTTTTCCACCAGCGGAACGTCGTTCTCCTGCGCGAGATGTCTGATCCTCGCGGCCACATCATCTTCGCCCATCGCGACTATCATAGGCCCTTCCATGTAACGCTGATCGTACTGGATTGCCACGGCAAGGTGGGTCGGGTTTGTTACAACAACGTCCGCTTTTGGAACCGAGACCGCGATATTCTGCCTTAACAATTCCCTGAAACGGCTGCGTATCCTGCTCTGTATTTGCGGATCGCCTTCGTACTGTTTATGTTCTTCTTTTACCTCATACCTTGTCATTCTGTTGCGTTCCCTGAAACGCCAGCGTTGGAACATATAATCGGGTATCGACAGGATTATCAGCAAAATGGCCGAGATGATCAGCATCTTAATCGCGATTGAAGACACTAACGCAAGCCCTTCATAAACACCCGTTTTTTGCAGATTAAGCAGTTTTCCTTTTTCCGAATAAATCAAAATAAAAGCCACAAAGCCTATAATCGCCATCTTTACGATAGACTTAAAAAAATTGTAAATTCCGTCTACGGAAAAAATGCGCCTGAAATACTGCCCTATCTTTGGCAGCACTTTTGTAATATCGGGAGTAATCGGCTTTGTGGTAAACATGAATCCGATTTGCACGACATTGGAAAAAATCGCCCCCACTACCGCGACCGTTAAAATAGGCCAGGCAAGCTTTACGAAATACCGCAAAAGAACGGCCAGAATTACGGCGTCCTTTGTAGGATCCAGTTCTACGACGCGTTCGAAGAAAAAGCGCACCATCTCGACGCATGTGCGAAGCATCGAAGGCGCTAAAAATAATAACAGCATGGCGGGAAGGAACAAGCCTATCGCGCCTACAAGCTCCTGACTTTTTACAACCTGGCCTTCTTTCCGCAGTTCTTCAATTTTATGTTCGGAAGGTTCTTCGGTCTTGCCCGGCGTGTCATCGTCGTCCGAAAACCACTGCAAGTGGATAGTGGATAACGGATAGTTGATAGCGGTTAGTTGATAGTGGTTAGCGCGTAATACGCATAATGTATTTAGATCCAAACCCAACAATTTGCTCATAACGCGCCTCCCGCCGTTATCTGGCGGCCAATTTGTATGTACAATGTTTGGATGGATCTAAAACCAGATTCAATCACGTTGGAAAAAGCCTGGGTCATAAACGGAAGCGAAGCGTAGATAAGAACAAACGCGACGGAAATTGAAATGGGGAAACCTTCGGAAAGAATGTTGATCTGCGGGGCGGCTTTGGAAATAAGCCCCGTCGTAAGGGACGTTAAAAACAGCGTGCCTAAAATCGGCAGGGAGATGACCATCGCGTCCATAAACAGGCTAGAAAGGCCTGAAACGACCATTGTAACAACGGGTTCCCTGCCTTCGACAAGGGAAATAATGTTTATCGTTTGCACGGAACGCCAAAAGCCGCCGAGGAAAAGGGTTTGAAAGCCGCCGATTGTTATAAAGACCAGCATGGACACAAGGTTTAGGTATTGGCCCATGAGGGGGTTTTCTATCTGCGACAACGGGTCAAAAGTTTCCGACGCGCCAAAGCCCATTTGCAGGGAGAAAAATTGTCCGGCGGTGGAAAAAGCGGAAAAAATAATCAATATGTAAAAACCGATAATAAGGCCGATTATCCCCTCCCCTATAACAAGCAGGAAAAAGCGAATGCTTAACGCCTCGGAGCGCAAATCGCTTACGGTGCCGCCGGGCAGGGTAACCAAACCGGCCGGCGAGTTCGCCGCCATAAATATCTCCGCCGTGGGAAGGACGGCGAAAGCGGCAAGACCGGCAAGGGAAATTTTTACCACCTGCGGAATCGACTCGGACGAAAGCAGGGGGGTAACTTCTATCATGGCAAGCGCCCTTACGGCAATCAGAATAAATACCGGGCCAAAGAGAAGAATGTTCTGTAAAACGGCGTTATCTACCATTTCCCTCCGCCTACCTCGCCATATCCGGAATACGCTCGAACAGATGCCTTGTGTACTCCCCAAGAGACGTGAACATCCAACCGCCCAACGCGGCAAGAACTATAAGAATTACGACCACCTTCGGCACAAAAACAAGGGTCTGCTCCTGAATGGAAGTCGTCGCCTGTAATATCGCAACGACCAAACCTATCACAAGCGCGGAAATTAAAAGAGGCGACGCTATCATCAGTATCTGCAACACTCCCTGACGCAAGATAGCCGTAATTTCACCGATACTCATTTATATGATAACCTCCATTTATGCGGCGTTAGCCGCAATTATAATCGAACATGAAACGAAGTTTCATGACCCCCACTATTAAAAGAACGAATTAACAAGCTGTCTGGTTAACAGCCCCCAGCCGTCCACAAGAATAAAAAGAATAAGTTTAAACGGCATGGATATCATTACCGGCGGAAGCATAATCATGCCCATGGACATAAGGGCGCTCGCCACCACCATGTCAATTACTATGAACGGAATAAACAGCAATATTCCGATCCTGAACGCTATTGTAAGTTCGTTAAGAATGAACGCGGGAATTAAAATGTATACGGGAACATCTTCTAACGTGTTGGGCTTGTCAAGGCCGCGCATCGCCATAAAAAGCTGGATATTCTTCTGCCCTATGGTAAGCTTCCCGTCTCGGCTTCTTCCCATTTGGCTGTACATAAAAATTTTTAACGGAGTTTCCGCTTCGCGGTATGCGCCCCATACGGAAAGCTCCCCATCCGAAAGCGGTTTTATCGCGTTATTGTATATCGTGTCGAACGTGGGCCACATGATAAACACCGTCAAGAAAAGCGAAATTCCCAAAATTACCTGATTGGGCGGAACCTGCTGTAACGAAAGGGCGCGTTTGACAAAATCCAGAACGATTGATACGCGCAAAAAACTTGTCATTAAAATTATGATGCTGGGCGCGAGGGCGAGAACCGTTAACAGCAGAAGCAACTGCAAAGAAAAAGACACTTCCTGCGGGTTGGATGGATTACGCACCGTAAGATCGATAAAAGGAATCACGGGTGGCGCGGGAGGAGTCGGCATATTCATAGTCGCGCGCGCAGCCTCGCCCGGGAAAGGCGCCGCTGGCTGCGCCGCCTGGGCGTTAGCCGAAATTGGTAAGAATAAAAATAAAGAAACAAATAACAGGAAAACCGTTAAGACTTTTTTCATTGAAAGTTTTTTCATCTTTACAGCCCCTTAAACCTTTCGCGCCTTTTGCGGATATCATCTACGCTAGGGGCTTTTGATTGCGCGGGCAGGCCAAGACGGCGCAGCATTGAAATAAAATCGGTAAAGCGCCCCTGCGTTTCCGAGGTACTCTTTGATTCTTCCAGTAGCATCGCGTCTATTATTTCTTTATCTTCAACTTCGCCGATAAGGTTTACTCCGCCGTCGCTGGAACCCAACAGCCACGCCTTGCTCCCTACGGAAACGATATGCGCGTAACGGTTCACGCCAAGGTGGGCGGTAGCCAAAATTTTTAAGAAGGGGCTTTTTGATACGGCCTGTCTGGAAGAACGTTTAAGAAAGTAGACCACGCCGTATATGGCGGCGGCGGTAAAAGCGAGGACAAGTATCATTCTGATAACGGGCCATACGGACGAACCCGTCTGCGCGGCTGGAGTCTCATCCGTTTCGTCGAAAGTATAAGCGCGTTGCGCGACCAGTAACGGATCATCCTGTACGGCAGGCTCTTCCTGCGCGTAAGCGTATTGAATTTGGATAAGAAATCCCGCGGCAAGCAGGATCAAGGCAAATAAAGATATTTTCAGTTCTCCCCTCCCAAGTCGAAACCGATTTACCTAAATTGTATCTTTTTTTTCCATTAATGGCAATAGAAAATGAATTTTTCTTTGAAAATTTTCGCTTTTTTTCGGGTTTTTTCGGTATTTTGGCGGATTTACGCCAATACCTCTTGAGCGTAGCGGACGGAGCTTATCGCGTCTTTCGAGTAGTAATCCGCGCCTATTTTATGGGCGAAACCTTCCGTAAGTACCGCCCCGCCCACCATTATACGGCAATTTGGCACTTTTTCTTTGAGTAATTTGATCGTTTCCTCCATGAAAACCACCGTTGTGGTCATTAAAGCGCTTAATCCGACAAGATTTACGCCTTCTTTAAGGACAGTTTCCAGAATTATAGAGGGTTCCACGTTCTTTCCAAGGTCAATTACCTGAAAATTATAGTTTTCTAGGAGAATTTTAACGATATTCTTGCCAATGTCGTGTACGTCGCCCTTTACGGTCGCGACTACGATTTTACCGCGCTTTCGCTGGAAGCCACCCTGCTTTGACATTTTTAACGACAGGGCTTCAAAGGCCGCTTTTGCGGCTTCGGCGCACATCAAAAGTTGGGGTAAAAAGATTTTTTGGCGCTCAAAATCCCTGCCCGCCATGTCCAACGCCGGAATTAAATGTTCATTGATAATATCCATCGGCGGGGTATTTTCGCTCATGGCGCCTGCCGTCTTTGCGGATTGTTCCTTTAGGCCGCGAAAAATCGCCTCCTGCAAGCCCACTTCCTTCTCCGTTCCCTTCGCCGCGGCATGATTCGCCGTCTCCTTGTCCTTGCCTAAAAAGCGGGCTATAAAACGCTCGCAGTTCTTATCCGCGCCGTTTATCGCCTGAGACACGTATACCGCGTCCATTATCGCGCCGTTCATCGGGTTGACGATTCCGGCGCTTAGGCCCGCGTTAATGGCGAGAGATAAAAACGCGGCGTTAATGTTCTCCCTGCCGGGAAGCCCGAACGAAACATTGGAGACGCCGAGAATCGTCTGCACCCCGACCTTGCGCCGCAGAAAATCCACCGCTTCTAGGGTAACGCGGGCGTTGTCCGCGCCGGTGCTTATCGTCAGGGTAAGAGCGTCAAAGATTATGTCCTTTTTGGGAATGCCGTATTCTGTCGCGTAGCCGATAATTTTTCCCGCTATTTTTAACCTGCCTTCGACCGTTTCGGGGATTCCGTCCTCATCTAGGCAAAGCGCGACGACGGCGGCGCCGTATTTTTTTACGAGGGGAAGCATGGATTCAAGGGATTCTTTTTTGCCGTTTACCGAGTTTAAAAGCGGTTTGCCGTTGTAGAGCCGTAAGGCGCGCATGGCGGCTATGGGGTTCGCCGTATCAATTTGAAGCGGCGTTTTTGTTACGCCCTGCAAGCCGCACACAAGTTTAGAAAGAAGCCCCACTTCGTCAACGTCGGGAAGCCCCACGTTCACGTCGAGTATGCGCGCGCCGTGTTCAACCTGATCCAGCCCTTCCCGGTATAAAACGTTCATGTCGCCTTCAAGGAGGGCTTTCTTCATGCGCGGTTTGCCGGTCGGGTTAAGACGCTCCCCGATAATTACGAAATCGCCGCCGAAAACGACCGTTTCCCCGTAAGAGCAGACGGCGGTTACGTCTTTTTGCGTAACGGGAGGAAGCGGGATGTCTTTGCAGGCGCGGACGGCCTGCGCTATGTGTTCGGGAGTAGTACCGCAACAGCCGCCGATAATCCGCGAGTTATGCGCAAGTTCAGCCATTTCCGCCGCGAACTCTTCCGGTTTAAGGCTGTATACCGCCTTTCCGTTTACCCTCTCAGGGATTCCGGCATTTGGGCTTACAATTACGGGAATACTGCTGTGGCGCGCCAATTCTGGCAGTAATGTTATAAGCTGCGCGGGACCAAAACCGCAGTTAAACCCCACCGCGGCGGCCCCAAGGCTTTCGATTAAACATACCGCGGTTTGTATGTCGGCGCCGTTTAAGAGCCTGCCGGAACTGTCGGGGGTAAAAGTTACGAACACCGGAAGATCGCAGGCTTCCTTCGCGGCGAGCATAGCCGCCTTAATTTCATAAGTGTCGTTCATTGTTTCCAATAGAATTAAGTCGGCCCCGGCCTTCGCGCCCGTTTTTATCATTTCCGAAAAAATATCAACCGCCTCTTCAAAATCCAAATCACCAAATGGGGCGAGCAGTCTGCCCGTCGGCCCTATATCCAGCGCGATAAACGCGTCAGTACCTTTCGCGGCTTTTTTTGCGATTCCTACGGCGGCGGTAATTATCTGTAATTCCGAATAACCCGATCCAGAAAGGGCCAGCCTGTTCGCGCCAAAAGTGTTTGTTTTTAAGATGTGACAGCCGGCTTTAAGGTACGCTTTATGCACGTTTAACACGCTGTCTGGCTTTATTATGTTTAAAAATATGGGAGGCTCTCCGGGAACGAGTTCGTCTTGAAGCATCGTCCCCATCGCGCCGTCAAAGATTAAGCGCCCTTTTTCAAGCCGTTTTAATAAATCCATTAGTCAACCCGCCTATATTCGCACTTTGTATTCGCGCAACGCCCGCACTTGTTTTCGCCGTCTTCATTTTTCTCTTTGCCGAAACCGACAACGGCCGTAACGGATTTTGAAGGGATAAGCATATATCCCTCCGTAAGGGTAAGGGCGATTTGTTTTTCACAATTCAGCAATTTAAGGATTTCCTTCTGCCAAATGATGTCGAAATCGCCGTAACCGGGGCTGAAACGCAATGTCGGGTACAGGCCTTCCAGCCGCGAATTTTGCGAAGCTTCGTTAACGACGGAGTCGCAGTACTCCTCTATCATTGTAACGCATACCGCCTGGGCGATAAGCGCTTTTTCCATGTCCTGCTCGTTGTAACGTCGCAGAAGGTTGTCCGCCCCCGTTCCTAGGGTCGCGGCCATTAAAACGGCTTTTTCACAGCCGCATAAATGATAGGCAAGATCGCGGCTATTAACACTCATTTCGCCAAACGCGACATTGCCGTTCGCGCTAAGGCAGTCCCAAATACCGAATACGTTTTTCGCGTTTACGGCCGAGGCCGCCTCTTTTGACACAAGCTCTATTTGCGATATGATTTGTTCGTCGGCTTCCGCCCCGCGATAACCTAAATAGCGCAAAACTTCTTTTGTATCCATATTATTTAAATATTTCCGATAAATTTTTTATGATTTGGCCTGCGATATCCGGCTTGTTCATGGTATAGATATGGATATTGCGGACGTCGTTCGCGATAAGGTCGATAATCTGTTCGGTCGCGTAGGCGATCCCAGCCTGATTCATCGCCGCGCTGTTATCTGCAAATTTATCCACGATGGCGCGGAAGCGCGGCGGCAGAATCGTGCCTGAAAGTTTGCAGATGCGGGCGATCTGCTTTCCGTTTATCACGGGCATAATGCCGGCGATTACGGGCACTTCAATTTTATGGTGCAAAAGACGGTATAAAAAGTTATACAGAATATTGTTATCAAAGAACATCTGCGTAGTTAAAAAACTGCACCCGCAGTCCACTTTGCTTTTAAGGCTTTCGATATCCTTATCAAGGCTTTCCGCTTCTGGGTGGCCTTCCGGGTAACACGCCCCTCCCACGCAAAAACCGCCCGCGGTTTGAATCTCTTTCATTAAATCGCACGCGTGGTGGTAATGCGCGTCCGTCGGGAAAGGATGCCCATCCGGAATATCCCCGCGCAAGGCGAGGATATTTTCGATATTGCCCGCCTTAAGCTTTGATAAAACGTCGTTTATAGTTTTTCTGTCGGAAGAAACGCAGGTTAAGTGCGCCAGCGCGGGGATGCCGTTGTTTTGCGATTCAGCCGCTAGGCTTACGGTATGCTCGCTCGTGCCGCCTCCCGCGCCGTAGGTAACGCTTATGAACGACGGACGAAGGGCGGCGGTCTTACGGACGACATCCTGAGCGCCGGCAAGCCCCGATCCGTGTTTTGGCGGAAACAGTTCGCAAGAAACGGTAATTTTCCCCGTGTTCAATATATCGCTTATCTTCATAGGTTATTAATATTATATATTATTTTTTTAATTGAGTGTATGGCTTTAATAGATGGGCATGCTCTTGTCTACGTCCCTCGCCCATGCGTTAAGGCCGTCCTGCAGGTTTAAAAGTTTGCCTTTGTAGCCCGCGTCCTGCAATGTGCGTATTCCTAAAATGCTTCGCTGGCCTATTTTACACAAAAACACCGCGTCTATTGCTGGGTCTAGCTCTTCCATGCGCCTTTCAAGCTGGCCGAGCGGAATTACTACGGCGTTCGGGAATTTAACGATTGCGCGTTCATGGGGTTCCCTTATATCTATAAATTGAATTTTATCTCCGTTATCAAGGCGTTTTTTTAAGTCGAGGGCGGTTATGGTATCTATAGGTTTGCTGTCGGTATTTTTTTTCAAACCGCAAAATTGTTCATAGTCGATAAGTTCGTGAATGGTGGGATTTTTCCCGCACACGGGACAGTCTGGATTCTTCTCTAGTTTTAACTCGCGAAACGACATCCGCCACGCGTCAAATAAAAGAAGACGCCCAATCAAAGGCTTTGCGCCGCCGACGATGAGCTTAATCGTCTCCGCCGCCTGAATCGTCCCGATAATACCGGGCAGAACTCCCATAACCCCGCCTTCCGCGCAGGAAGGGACAAGCCCCGGAGGCGGCGGCGACGGGTAGAGGCAGCGGTAACAGGGGCCGTCTTTCGCGCCGAAGACTGTCGCCTGCCCGTCGAACTGGAACACGGAGCCGTAGG
>NZ_BDHD01000080.1:0-8607 GCF_054786075.1 Treponema sp. R6D11
ATAATATATAATAAATTTCTCGGGGGAGCGATTAATGGATCCAAAGTTTTACGCGGCGACATCTTTGTGGGATTATGCCCAATCTGCTGGTTGCAAATCGGAGCATTTAAAGCAGATGGCGAGCTCATTGGAAGGAAAAAGGGTTTTAGAAATCGGCTCAGGGAACGGGTATGACGCCGTTTATATGAAAGAAAAATTTGGCGCGGATGTGTTTGTTTGTGAACCGGACCGACATTGGAGAGATTTCGAAAAGACAGCTGCTAGGCTAACCCCGGGCAATATATATCGATGTCAAGCGCAAAAACCGCTAGCTTATTATTGGCAGACGCATGCTTTTCAACAGGCAAATTCGTTCAAGGGTTCCCAGAATACGGCCCTGAGCGCATGGGCGCACCAATAACCGCGTATAACCGCATTTCAAGCGAAAGGATTAACATTCATAGCAACATCTATGAACCAGATTTTGTTGCAGTCGTGGACGATACTCTATTAGATGTTGTCCCTGTTACTGCTGGCTTAAAAGCAAACGGCGCGTTAATAGTCAACTCGCAAAAAACGAACGATGAAATAAAAGCAAAACTCGCAGAATATAGCGGCAGAGTCTATAAAATCGACGCGCGCACAATAAGCGAAGACGCATTAGGAAAATACTTCCCTAACACACCAATGTTAGGCGCAGTCGTTAAAGTCTCTGGCGTCATGGACGTCGATAATTTCTTGTTAGAGATGGAAACGTCATTCAAGCATAAATTTGCAAGCAAGCCAGGCGTTATTGAGGGAAACATGAAAGCCCTAAAGCGCAGCGTTAACGAAGTGGAGGAAATTATATGAGCAAGAGAACAAACGTCGATTTCAACACGACCTGGAAAGACATCACACCAGGCGGAATAATATACGACTCAGGAAATGCGCAAGACTTCAAAACAGGCGATTGGCGCACAGAAAAGCCAATCTGGCTAGAAGAAAAATGCAAACAATGCTCACTTTGCTTCCCAGTCTGCCCAGATAGTTCAATGGTCGCAGATAAAGACGCAAAAATGTTAGGAATTGATTACGACCATTGCAAAGGATGCGGCGTATGCTCAAAAGCCTGCCCATTTAACGCAATCGAAATGGAGGCGGAATAATGGCTAAAAGAGATAGATTATCAGGCAACGAGGCGGTCGCAGTCGCGATGAAACAAATCAACCCAGACGTCGTTGCAGCCTTCCCAATCACTCCGTCAACAGAAATCCCTCAATATTTCGCCAGCTTCGTTTCAAACGGCGCAGTTGATACCGAGTTTGTTCCTGTCGAATCCGAGCATTCAGCAATGTCTGCCTGCATCGGCGCACAAGCAGCAGGTGGCAGGGCCATGACGGCTACATCAAGCTGCGGATTAGCTTTGATGTGGGAAATGTTATACATCGCAGCTTCTTCAAGGTTGCCAGTTGTTATGGCAGCAGTTAACCGTGCTTTATCGGGACCAATCAATATTAATAACGACCATTCAGACACAATGGGTGCACGCGATTCTGGCTGGATTCAAATCTATGGCGAAACAAATCAAGAGGCATACGACAACTTCATCCAAGCCCTAAAAATTGCTGAAAAAGCTGGTCTTCCAGCAATGGATTGCTTTGATGGGTTCATAACATCACACGCGGTTGAGAATATCGAACTAATCGACGACGACGCTGTTAAAAAATTCGTCGGAGAATACGAACCAAAAGACTATTTATTAAACGATAAAAACCCTATCGCCGTTGGTCCGCTTGATTTGCCAGTCCATTATTTTGAACACAAACGCCAACAAGCAGAAGCGATGGCAAACGTAAAACAAATCACATTGGACGTCGCAAAAGAGTTCGAAAAAATTTCCGGCAGGTCATACGGCTTGTTCGAGGAATACAAATTAGATGATGCAGAAATAGCAATAGTCGTTCTAAACTCAACAGCCGGAACAGCAAAAACCGTCGTTGATAAACTCCGCGATTCTGGCATTAAAGCAGGGCTATTAAAAATCCGTCTGTACCGCCCATTTCCTGCCGCAGAAATCGCAAACGCACTCAAAAACGTTAAAGCGATAGCTGTTATGGACAAGGCCGACGGGTTCAACGCAGCGGGCGGCCCCGTATTTTTAGACACCACTTCAGCGTTATACACATACGGCGTTCAATCAAAAGTCATCAGCTATATCTATGGCTTAGGCGGCAGAGACGTTAAAGCAGACGACATCGAAAAAGTTTATGCAAGATTACAAGAAATCTTACAAACCGGCGATGCCAAAAAGATCTACAACTATCTTGGCGTGAGAGGTGACGAATAATGCCATATAATTTAAAAGATTCAGTAAAACGAGGTAATAGATTAACAGGCGGGCATAGAATGTGCGCAGGTTGTGGCGCGCCCGTCGTTATAAACGCTGTCTTGCGCGCAGTTAAACCAGAAGACCATGTTGTTGCAGCTGCAGCTACTGGTTGCCTAGAGGTTTCAACTTGCCTATACCCATTCACTGCATGGAAGGACAGCTTCATCCATTCCGCTTTCGAAAACGCAGGGGCGACAATCTCCGGCGTCGAAGCCGCATATAAAGCAAAATTACGCAAAGGAAAAGACCAAACTGAAACAAAATTCATCGCATTCGGCGGTGACGGCGGAACATACGATATTGGCTTGCAAAGCCTTTCCGGCGCAATGGAACGCGGGCACGACATCGTCTATGTCTGCTATGATAACGGCGCATATATGAACACCGGCATCCAACGCTCATCAGCAACGCCAACTTTCGCAGATACGACTACGTCTCCTGCAGGCAAAGTTATCCCAGGCAAAATGCAAAAGAAAAAAGACCTAACCAAAATCATGGTTAATCACAATCTTCCATATGTCGCACAAACTGCGCCGATGGGCAATTTCAAAGACCTAACCGAAAAAGCTGAAAAAGCGATTTATACAAAAGGCGCAGCATTCATCAACACTCTTGCTCCTTGCCCACGCGGTTGGAGATATAACACACCAGACCTCATGGAAATCACAAAACTCGCCGTCGACACCTGCATCTGGCCGTTATACGAAGTCATCGAAGGCAAATATAACATAACATATATGCCAAAAGAGAAACTTCCTGTCGAAGCTTTCCTAAAACCGCAAGGCAGATTCAAGCACATGTTCTTGCCAGGAAACGAGTGGATGATTGAAAGTTTCCAAAATCTAATCGATGAAGATTGGGAAAGATTGCAAAAACTAGCCAGCTTATAAAAACTAAAACCGCCTTTTAAGGCGGTTTTTATTATGTTAAAGTTGTGTAAAAATCATTGATTTTTGCATATAAAAGTAGTATAATTAACATATGGACGATGATAAAAAACCTAGCGGGAAGAAATTTATGCGAACGATATACAAAAATATCAATAAGCTTCCCGAGCGAGAAAAAAAATACATACAAGCAATGCACCGCGAAGGATATTCCGATCGCGATATTTATTTGCTGTGCGAAGCTTCTTTTCCTATCGTAAAAGAGATAACAAGCAAGATGAGACCTCCTAAACATCGCCCAGAAAATTGGACTCGCGTTTTCCCAGATGAAAAAGTGTCCAGCATTAAAAACCTATACCAAAGCGGCACGACGGTACCAAAAATCGCATACATAGAAAACACCAGCGAATATTACATCCGCAAAATTTTAAAAGATTTCAAATGCGAGCCAAGTCCAACATACTTCGCCGAACTCAGCCAAGAAAGCATTGAAGACGTCAAGAAACGATATTCGAACGGCGAAAAAGTAAATATAATAATGAAAAACACGGGCATCTCAATTTATCGTATACATCAAATTATAAAAAATCTCCCAGCTCCAACGAAGCCGTCATATTGGGCAAAATTAGGCGAGGAAAGGGTTAACACCGTAATACGATTGCATCAAAATAAGCATAGCGTAAATTCAATAAAAGAGCTCACCGGAATAACAACACACTACATCAACAAAATAATAGCAGACATTCCACCAAATCACACACCGCCAATAAAAAAATAAAACCACCTCAAAAGGTGGTTTTTGTTATATTTTAAATTTTTTATAACCCCGAATGCGCTAAGTTTGTTCTACCAAAATCTTTTAAAACGCTGTCTTTATTATAAGAAATTGATGTGTTATCAGGAAACTTTTTCGATGCGTCTCCTAAAGTTTTAGATAATAATCTCAATACACTTTCGCATCGAGCTGCCGCAGCATCCTCCGCTTCTTTTCTAACCGCGCCCAATATTGCCCTGCCAGCGACAAGCTTTTTAATACTTCCTGCACTAGCCAGCCTGGATGTTTCTTCTTTTTCCGCTTGTTCGGCATAATCTGATATTAACTCAACGCTCGCGCCAAGCCTTACTCTGTCGCAAATTAGGCGAGCTTGTGTTTCTACTAATTTCTCGCCAGCATTATTATCAAGCAAAAATTTAAGCACCTCTTGCTCACTTTCTATTCTTGCAAAGACTTCGTCGATACGTTTTTTAACTTCTTCTCTCATAAAAAACCTCCTCATATTATAATTATAATACTTACCTATAATATAATTATAGCATAATAATAATAATAATAATAGAGGTTTTTTGCCATTTTATGTTAATTTTCTGTAAAATTCGAACTTTTCTACAAAAAAATAAGGCAAAATTGCTTTATCCGTCTTTATTTTTCACTCATAAGGCAGAAAAAAATTTTTATATCAAACTCTCGCCCCTCATCTCGGGCGGGATTTCAAGCCCCATAAGCTTTAGGCACGTTGGCGCAATGTCAGCCAGCTTGCCCATTTTTTTCTTGATTTCAACCTGCTTGCCCACGATGCAAAACGGAACAGGATTAGTCGTATGCGACGTGCATGGCTTGCCATCATCAAAAATTTCAATATCCGCATTCCCATGATCAGCAGTTATAATACAAACATCCCCCGTTATCTTGCAAGCCTCAATTATCTCGCCCACAGCAGCATCAACAGTCTCTACAGTTTTTATAGTCGCATCGAAATTGCCAGTATGCCCAACCATGTCGCAGTTCGCAAAGTTTAACACACCAAAATCATATTTGCCTGACGATATAAGCTCGATTGCTTTGTTTTTAATGTCTATCGCGCGCATGTTTGGCGACAAATCAAAAGTTGCAACTTTTTCGCTTGGAATTAGGAACCGCTCTTCCCCATCATACGGCTCTTCAACACCACCGTTAAAATAAAAAGTCACGTGCGCATATTTTTCCGTCTCGGCTATCTTGAAAATTCTTTTGCCAAGATGACTTAAGTATTCAGTGATATTATTTTTAAATTCTGTTGGATAAAAAGCAACCGGACAAGAAAACGTAGCATCATACTCCGCCATAGCAACATAATAGGGCTTGAAATAGAGCGTTTTGAACCCATCAAATCCATCTTCTATAAACGACCGAGTGATTTGCCTAGCCCTATCTTTCCTATAATTAAAGTTGATGATAGCGTCGTCCTCTATAACACCATGATAATCGCCTATAACGCTCGGGATGATAAATTCGTCTGTGATATCATTCTCATACGACGCCTCTATGCAATCCTCTGCTGATTTATAGTTTTTCCCTTCTGCAAAAGCAACCGCGTCATATCCCAGCTTGACCCTATCCCAATGGACGTCTCTATCCATTGTATAATACCTTCCGGCGACTGTCGCAATTTCTCCAATGCCAATCTCTGCCATCTTATCTTCTAGCTCTTTTATGTATGTCAAAACAGTCTTAGGAGGGACATCCCTGCCATCACAAATGGCGTGCACATATACTTTTCCCAAGCCCTCTTGCTTAGCCAATTTTAACAACGCGTATAAATGCGTATTATGCGAATGCACGCCGCCATCGGATAAAAGCCCAATTAAATGCAATGCCCCGCCTGTTCTCTTAACATGCTCGACCGCATCTAAGAAAACTTTGTTTTTGAAAAAATCGCCTGTGTTGATAGCATTTGAAATTAGAGTTAAGTCTTGATATACGACCCTACCGCCACCCATGTTCATATGCCCGACTTCACTGTTGCCCATTTGTCCGTCAGGTAGCCCAACCGAAAGACCAGAAGCTTGAAGCTCGCAATAAGGATTCTCAGCAAAAATTTTGTCTAGATTCGGCTTCTTAGCATGCGCAATCGCATTGCCATCATATTTTTCAGACAATCCATAACCATCTAAAATGATTAAAGTTAACAATTAGGGACCCCCGCAAATAGCTCTAAAAATTTTTCCGGCACGAGGCTCGCGCCGCCGATTAACCCACCGTTTATATTTTTCTTCGCCAATAATTCAGCAGCGTTCCCACCATTCATAGACCCTCCATATTGTATAACAATATTAGCCGCAACATCCTCGCCGTAAAGCCTATCTATCACGCTTCTAACCAACCCGCAGGCTTCGTCTGCATCGTCGGGTGTTGCGACTACTCCCGTGCCGATTGCCCAAATTGGTTCGTATGCTATAATAACTTTGCTGGCATCATCAAGTGAAACTCCATCAAAAGCAGACTCGATTTGCCTTGTAATCTTCGCATCTAGCATGCCGCCCTCGCGCTCTTGCAAAGTCTCGCCACAACATAAAATAGGTTTTAACCCGTCTTCCAAAGCCCTCAAAAGTTTCTTCTTTATCATCTCATTTGTCTCGCCAAATATCTCTCTACGCTCACTATGACCTATCAAAACGTACTCCGCACCAGCGGATTTTAGCATATCAGCCGAAACCTCGCCCGTGAAAGCCCCAGCAGTTTCGAAATATAAATTCTCTGCACCAACGCCAATAGATGTCCCCTCAAGCTCTTTCGAAAGAGCATAAATAGAAGTAAACGGCGCACAAATAACCGCTTTTACTCCTTCTTTTTCACTATATATTTTTTTAAATTCCTTTGCAAATTCGATCGTCTCAGGAATAGTCTTGTTCATTTTCCAATTCGCTGCAATAACAACCATTTTAATTCTCCTTATCCATCAGCGCCTCAACGCCCGGAAGTTTTTTGCCCTCAATAAATTCTAAGCTCGCCCCGCCACCAGTTGAAATATGAGTGAATTTATCAATCAAACCTAGCTTTTTAATCGCACTAGCAGAATCCCCGCCGCCGACAATTGTAATCGCCTTTAAACCGCTCAAAAATTTCGCTATAGCATTTGTTCCATTAGCAAAATTAGAAAACTCAAACACACCCATCGGTCCGTTCCAAACAACCGTCTTCGCGTCTTTTAGCTCTTCTTCGAATCTAGCAATCGTCTTGCTCCCAATGTCCATGCCCATAAACGGAAGTTCGATGTTGCTTATCGGGAACTCTTCTAACCGCGCGTCGTTCGAAAATTCATCGCCAGCGATAACATCAATAGGCAATATAATTTTAACGCCTTTTTCTTGCGCTTTCTTCAAAATATCCAAAGATAAATCAAGTTGATCCTCTTCAACGAGCGATTTGCCGACATTTCCACCAAGCGCTTTAATAAACGTGAATGACATCCCGCCGCCAATTATAATTTTATCCGCAACGTTAAGCAAATTTTCGATTAGCGGGATTTTATCGCTCACTTTCGCACCGCCCATAATCGCAACATAAGGATGCTTAGGTTTTAGAACTGCTTTGGATAACATTTCAATTTCTTTGCCCATCAAAAACCCGCTTACGCTCGGCAAATATTTGGTTACGCCCTCCGTTGAAGCATGCGCGCGATGCGCTGTTCCAAAAGCATCGTTGACATATATATCGCCTAAGTTGGCAAGGCTGCTTGCAAACCCCGGGTCGTTAGCTGTCTCACGTGCATCAAAGCGCAGGTTTTCCAACAATAGTATCTCGCCGTCTTTTAGCTCGGAAGCCTTTTGTTTTGTATCAAGCCCGATAATATCCTTCGAAAAATTTAAAGGCAATTTTAGTTCATCAACAAAATATCTCGCAACCGGTTCCAAACTAAACTCCGGTTTGACCTCCCCTTTCGGGCGACCCAAGTGCGACATCAAAATAACCTTCGCCTTCTTTTTCAAAAGGTATTCGATAGTCGGCAACGCCTTGTCAATGCGCGACGCATCCGTTATGTTTTTGTCAGCATCCAGCGGCACATTCAAATCGCATCGAAGCAATACTTTTTTCCCAGCAACATCAATGTCCTTAATAGTCTTTTTCATGATTTCTCCTTTATTTAACAGTATATTTCGAAATCTCAGCATTTGAAAGGGGCGGAAAGTTAGCAAAGCTTCCGGTTAAAACAACAAGGTCTCCTGTATCAAACTCCTCGTCATCCCCTCTTATTATTTCAACATTTTTAACGTATTTCCCTGCAATCTCTAAAAGTTCTGTTGCAGGCATAGCTCGCTCGGCGCTCGATTGTATAACAAAAATCTTATTTGCAAGCTCAGCAATAATTTTTATGCAAGATTCTACATCCTTGTCCTTCATCATGCCAATTATAAAATCCGCTTTTTGGTCAGGAAAATATATTTCCATGTTTTCTTTTAAAGATTCAAACCCCGCAGGATTGTGCGCCGCATCCATTACGACGACGCCATCATGTTGCGGAAAAGTTGTAAACCTATATGATAAATACGCGTTTTTAATCCCTCTTTTAATCTGCTCTTCTTTAATTCCTATCCCCTGCAAAACCTCTATAG
>NZ_BDHD01000081.1:0-8594 GCF_054786075.1 Treponema sp. R6D11
AATAAAAATTATTAAAAAAAGTATTAAACTTATATTAAAAGCATTATTAAAACATAAAGAATATTTTAATTTAAAAGGAGAAATTTCATCATATATTTCTTCTTTCTTATCCGAAAAAAATAAAATATTATTATCTGCTTATAATATACAAACAAATAATACAAGAATAAAATTTATAAAAAGTAATGTTGATTCTCAAGAATTGATAAATAATTCAATTGCTGTTGCAACTTGTACCGGAACAGCTGCCATTGAAGCATTGATAAAAGAAAAGCCAGTATTTATTTTTGGTAATTTTTTTTATGAATATGCTCCAGGTGCAAAAAAAATAACGAATAACAATGATATGAAAAATGCATATGAATTTATTCAAGATTTTTCATTCAGCGAATATGAATTACTTAATTTTTTACAATCGATATATGATAATACGCATCGGCTTGTTGTTGACCAATATTATTCAAGTCAGGTGAATATTACCAATGATTCAAATAATGAAAAATTATTTGATATTATTTATACATTCTTAAATAAATAAAGAAAAGGAGATTAAATGTTAACTAATTCAACAATTTTAATAACAGGCGGAACAGGTTCTTTTGGAAATACTTTTGTACCAATGACATTGGAAAAGTACAATCCAAAGAAACTCATCATTTATTCCCGTGATGAGATGAAGCAATGGGAAATGGCAAAGAAATTCCAAAACGATGAAAGGGTTCGTTTCTTTATTGGCGATGTCCGCGACAGGGAACGTTTATATAGAGCTCTTGACGGAATTGATTATGTAGTTCATGCCGCGGCGACAAAGATTGTTCCAACAGCCGAATACAATCCTTTTGAATGTGTAAAAACCAACATAAACGGCGCAATGAATTTAATAGACGCCTGTATAGATAAAGGTGTTAAACGCTGCGTTGCGTTGAGTACAGACAAGGCAAGCCAGCCTGTCAATTTATATGGGGCGACAAAATTATGCAGTGACAAGTTGTTTATTGCTGGTAATTCGTATGCAGGGAAAAAAGATACCCGTTTTGCGATTGTAAGATATGGAAATGTTATGGGATCAAGAGGTTCTGTTATTCCCCTCTTTATCGAGCAGGCAAAAAACGGAGAAGTAACCATAACAGATGAACGAATGACTCGTTTTATGATTTCGCTTGAACAGGGCGTTGAACTTGTTTGGCACGCTTTTGACGACATGGAAGGCGGAGAAATATACGTAAAAAAAATTCCTTCCATGAAATTAACTGATATTGCAAGAGCCGTTTCAGAAACAGCAAAGCAAAAAATAATTGGCGTACGACCCGGTGAAAAATTACATGAACAAATGATAGGTGTTGAGGATGCCGCTTATACTTATGAGTATGACGAACATTTTAAAATACTTCCTCAGATTCATGAATGGAGTAAAGATGTTCAAAGAATAAAAGATGGTAAACTTGTTTCCGAAGGTTTTATTTATTCATCAGATAATAACCAGCAATGGATGACAATTAAAGAACTAAAGGAATGGATAGAAAAAAATAAAGCAAAAGTTGGAAATATTTAATGCGTGAATTTATTCCCTATGGCAGACAATGGATTGATGAAGCCGACAAAAAAGCCGTTGAAGCGGTTTTAGCATCTGACTATTTAACGCAAGGTCCTGCAATAGAACAATTTGAGAATGAGATAAAATCGATCACATATGCAAAATACTGTGTTGCCGTATCAAATGCAACACAAGGATTACATATAGCCGTAGCTGCCCTTGAAATTGATACTGGAATGGAGGGGATTACCACACCAATAACCTTTGTCGCGTCAGCCAACTGCCTGATAACCAATAATCTGGTTCCAGTATTTGCCGATATAGACCAGCGTACTTATAATATTTCTCCGAAGGAAATAGAAAAAAAAATAACTTCAAAAACAAAAGTTATTATCCCTGTTGATTTTGCGGGTCAGACAATTGATATTGACGAGATAAAGAAAATAGCAGATAAACATAATTTGCACATAATTGAAGATGCCGCACACGCAATTGGTTCAAACTATGCCGATGGCAAGCCTGTCGGATGTTGTCATAAATCTGATATGACTATTTTTTCTTTTCACCCTGTAAAGACAATTACATCAGGAGAAGGCGGCGCTATTACAACAAATAATGAAGTTTTGTATAAAAGGCTTTTGAAGTTACGAACCATTGGAATTACAAAGGACGAAAAAGAATTAAGCAAAAATCCGGGTCCTTGGTATTATGAAATGCAGTTACTTGGTAGTAATAACCGTATGACCGATATTCAGGCGGCATTAGGTCGCAGTCAATTGTCCAGACTTACATTTTTCAAACAACGGCGCAGGGAAATTGTTAACACATACAATAAAGCTTTTCAAAATATACAAAATATAACAATTCCATATGAAGAAAAAAATGTTGATAGCTGTTTCCATTTATATGTATTGCAAATTGATTATGATAAAATCGGAAAAACAAGAAAACAGGTTATGGAAGAGTTAAAACAAAAAAAAATGGGAACGCAAGTGCATTATATTCCGGTTAACAGCCAACCGTACTTTGTGAAGAAATATGGGGAATATAGAGCAAAAGACTATCCTGAGTCCGAATCGTATTACAATAAATGCTTAAGTATTCCATTGTTCCCAAAAATGTCAGATGACGATGTAAAATATGTTGTTGATTCAATCATTGAAAATGTGAGTGCTACTAGATAATAAATATGAAAAAATGAACAGGAGATGATTCCATGAACCAAAAAGATATTTTTTTATCCGGCGAAGGAAACGCATGGTTTCAAAGAAATAATAAAAAAATTATAGAAGCAGATGATGCCGATATAGTATTGAAAGCCATTAAATTTGTCGAGCTTTCCAATCCAAAACGTATATTGGAGATCGGTTGTGCCGATGGCAGTCGTCTTAATTTACTTAAAGCGATTTTTCCAAATGCTGAATATTATGGACTTGATCCATCAGGTGATGCTGTTAAAAATGGTAGAGAAAAATATAAATTAAATTTACAGGTAGGTACCGCAGATACTTTACCTTTTGAAGAAAATTATTTTGATTTGATTTTGTTTGGGTTTTCTCTTTATTTGTGTGATAGAAAATATTTATTTAAAATTGCTTATGAAGCTGACAGATGTCTTTGTAATAATGGGTATTTGATTATTAAGGATTTCCAGCCTCCGTTTCCATATAAGAATGCTTATGTTCATTATGAAGGTGTATCATCGTATAAAATGGATTATTCCAAAATGTTTACATGGAATCCGTTATATACGGAAATATGCAGAGTTTTAAGCAGTCATTCAGGATATATTCAAAGAGATATACCGGATGAAAGAATAGGCGTAACAATTTTACATAAAAATAATGTATATACATATCCTCATGATATAAAGTGGAATTGAAAATAAATAAGAATGAAGCTTTGTTTAGGTACAGCCCAATTTGGCTTAGATTACGGGATTAATAATACCAACGGGAAAATACCCAAAGAAGAAGTCGTTAAAATTCTAAATTTAGCCCATGATAACGGAATTACAATGATTGATACCGCAAGCGCTTATGGTAACAGCGAAACAGTGCTTGGGGAAGGAATTGCTCATACTGGAAAAGAATTTCAAATAATTACAAAGTATCCGGCGAATATGGAACTTCGTCCGTTTCAATGGATAGATAATTCTCTTAGTCAACTTAAAACTGAAAAAATATACGGATACTTGTTTCATAACTATTCTATTTTTCAAGAAAATCAAAACTATATTAATGATTTCATAAAAATAAAAGAAGCGGGAAAAACAGAGAAAATTGGTTTTTCATTATATCATCCATTTGAGGCGGAATATATTTTAAAAAACAATTTGCCTTGCGATATTGTTCAGATCCCATATAATATTTTTGATCAAAGATTTGCCTGTTTATTTTCAGAATTTAATAACAGAGGAATTGATATATATGTGAGATCAGTTTTTTTACAAGGGCTTTTTTTTATTGATCCTGATAAAGTTGATAGCCGTTTTGATTCTGTCAGAAATTACTTAAGAGAAATACATCAACTTGCAAAAGATTATTCTATAAATATTGCCGCGCTTTGTATGAGTTTTGTTTATGTTAACGAATATGTGTCATATATCGTAATTGGTATAGATTCACTTGAAAACTTAAAAGAAAATATCAGTAATTACACTTTATTGAAAGACAAAACTATATCTTATGATGCTTTAAAAAAATTAGCGGTTAATGATGAAAATATCATTTTACCCTACAATTGGAATAAATAAAGAATTATGAAAAATATTATAGCGATAATCACCGCTCGAGGCGGTTCAAAACGAATACCCAAAAAAAACATAAAAGAATTTTTTGGTAAGCCTATGCTAAGTTATGCGATAAACGCATGCAAAGATTCCGGTATTTTTTCTGAAATTATGGTTTCAACTGATAGTGAAGAAATAGCGGAAATCGCAAAGAACAACGGTGCAAATATCCCTTTTATGCGTTCTGCGAAAACAGCGGATGATTTTGCCACAACTTTTGACGTTTTGGAAGAAGTAATCAATAATTACAAAAAAGAAGGTCAGGAATTTGAGTATATATGCTGCATATATCCCTGTGTCCCTTTCCTTTCAGGGCAGACATTACAAAACGCATATAATCAACTGATTGAATCAGGTAATGAAGCATTACAACCGGTGTGTAAATTTCCTGTCCCTATAGAATGGGCAATGAAAATAGAAAATGGGATTCTTATTCCCAACGACAGGAACGCCCAATTAATCCGTTCGCAGGATTTAACGCCAAAATATTTTGACGTAGGAATGTTTTATATGATCAAAACCGCAGTATTGCTCAAGGGAAAATCTCTTACTCCGCCTAAAACTATGGCATATATTATGAATGAACAGGAAATTCAAGATATTGATACTAATGATGACTGGATCATGGCTGAAATGAAATATAAATTGGTTAAGAGGTTGTAAAAATGGGTAAATCACAAGATTTGTATGTACAGGCAAAAAAAATCATTCCAGGCGGTACGCAGCTTTTAAGCAAACGTCCTGAACAGCTTTTGCCTGATTATTGGCCTGCATATTATAAAAAAGCAAAAGGCTGTAAGGTTTGGGATTTGGACGACAAGGAATATATAGATGTAAGTTATATGGGTATTGGCGCAAATACGATTGGATATGCAGACGATGATATTAATCGTGCTATTAAAAATGTCATTGACGCATGCAACATGACGACGTTAAACCCGCCAGAAGAAGTTGAACTTGCCCAAAAACTGATTCAGCTTCACCCCTGGGCGGAAATGGCACGTTTCACACGCAGTGGCGGAGAAGCTATGATGGTGGCTGTACGGATAGCCAGAGCCGCCGCAGGTAAGGACATCGTTCTTTTCTGCGGTTATCATGGCTGGCATGACTGGTACATAGCGGCAAATCTTTCCAATGACTCGGCGCTTGACGGACAATTATTACCTGGTCTAAAACCAGCAGGAGTGCCTCGCCATTTAAAAGATACGTCCTTTCCGTTCAATTTTAACAACAAAGCGGAATTTCAAAACTTATTGGAAAAACATAAAGGCAAAATTGCCGCTGTGGTAATGGAGCCAATCCGTAATGTTGAGCCGGAAGAAGGTTTCTGGGAGCACATTCATTCCGAGACGGAAAAAAACGGAATAGCTTTGATAATTGACGAGGTAACAGCCGGGTGGCGGCTTAATCTTGGCGGCGCGCATCTTTTGTATAACATAAAACCGGACATTGCCGTCTTCGCCAAAGGAATGAGTAACGGATACCCTATGGCTGCCATTATTGGCAAGAAAAAATTTATGGATGCCGCTCAGGATTCATTTATCAGTAGCACTTATTGGACGGAACGTATCGGTCCTACTGCGGCTTTGGCGACAATACAGAAAATGGAACAGCACAAAGTTCAGGAACACCTAATAAATATTGGAAAGATTGTACAGAATGGCTGGAACAGCATAGCAAAAAAGACAGGACTTTCAATTCATGTTGGTTCCATTTATCCGTTAAGTCATTTTGATTTTCAGGATAAAGAGCCGTTGGTTCTTAAGACTTTGTTCACTCAGGAAATGCTGGCTCGTGGATATTTAGCGGTAAATTCCTTTTATTGCAGTTTTGCCCATACCGAAGATATAGCGCAAAAGTATATTGGTACGGTAGAAGAAGTGTTTACATTGATAAAAAAATCTATAGATGAAAATACCAGTGCAAAACTGTTAAAAGGACCTGTGTGTCAAAGCGGGTTTAAGAGGCTTAATTGAGGATATGCAACTAGGCTTAAAACTTGGCAGTAAAAACGTTAATTATACCAAAGATATCCTATCATTTTATGAAGCGGGATATTTTCAATATATAGAATTATTTACCGTACCAGGCAGTATTAATGATACTATCGGGTATTGGAAACAGCTTCCCATGCCAATAATAATTCATGCGCCACATTCATTTGCCGGAATGAATCTTTCGTTGCCAGAAGAACGCGAGAATAATAAAAAAAAGTTGCAGGAGACTTTTCAATTCGCCGACGCATTAAAATCGGAAACTATTATATTTCATTCCGGGGTTAACGGAAAAATTGAAGAGACGATAAGTCAACTTAAACCATTTGTTGATTCACGATGTGTAATAGAAAATAAGCCTATGAAAGGATTGAATGGGGAAAAATGTCTGGGGGCTACCCCTGAAGAAATAAAATATATTTCCAACGAATTAATGATAGATTTTTGCCTTGATTTTGGTCACGCAATATGTGCCGCCAATTCAATGAAAAAAGAGCCATTTGAATTAATCAAAGAATTTCTTGCGTTAAATCCCCGTATGTACCATTTAACCGACGGCGATTATAAAGGTGAATATGACTCACATCTACATTATGGCAAAGGAACTTTCCCGATAAAGGAATTAATAAAATTGGTTCCTGATGGAGAAAAAGCAACAAATGAGGCAAAATATGATTCTGATAATAATTTAGATGATTTTAAGGAAGATTATTTATATGTCAAAAACATATAGATTAATTCCGTTAATTGACTTGGATAAAAAAATCCAACTACAAGTCTTAGAAATAAGAAATGAAAAATATATTCGGGAATGGATGTTCACAGGAAATGAAATAAGCGTAGACGATCATCTTGCATGGATAAAACGCTTAAAGAATGACAATAACCAAATTTGTTTAGTTATTCTTAATGAAGAAGACCAACCTTTTGGTGCTGTGAATATAAAAAATATTGATAAAGAGAATAAAATTGCCGAGTTGGGTTTTTACAAGAGCCAAAATATTAATGAAAAGGGACTAATGACTAAATCTTTAAGTACAGCTATTGATTATTCTTTTAATATCCTTGGTATGGAAAAGATTTACAGCGAAGTTTTTGAAGGTAACACAAAAAGTTTAGCAATACATAAAAGTTTATTGTTTACAGAAGAAGGATTTTTGCGTTTGCATAAAATTAAAAATGGAAAACGCATAGGGGTACATTTATTTGGCTTGTTAAAAGACGAATGGGAAACTGGGAAAGAAGAAATTAATATCAGAGATGATATAATTGTAAAAATAAATAATGTTTAAAGAATTAACCAAACCATTTATTATTGCCGAAATGAGCGGGAATCATAACCAAAGCCTTGAAAGAGCATTGGCTATTGTAGAGGCGGCGGCAAAAACAGGCGTTGATGCGCTAAAAATCCAGACTTATACTCCCGATACGATAACGATAGATTCTGACAGAGATGAATTTAAAATAAAAGATAATAACAGTCTTTGGAAAGGGGAAACCCTTTATTCGCTATATAGTAAAGCATATACTCCTTGGGATTGGGATAAACCGATATTTGACAAATGCGCAGAATTGGGAATGATCGGATTCAGTACCCCATTTGATTTTTCTGCGGTTGATTTTCTTGAAAAACTAAACATGCCTTTTTACAAAATTGCAAGTTTTGAGAACTACGACTTGCCACTCTTAAAATATACCGCTAAAACTGGGAAACCTATTATAATGTCTACAGGTATGATACAACTGGAAGAATTAAAAGAAAGCGTGCGTATACTAAAAGAAAATGGCTGCCCTGAAGTTGTTTTGTTGAAATGTACCAGCACATATCCCGCTGTTCCAAAAGACACAAATTTGTTGACAATAACCGATATGCAACAACAATTTCCCGATTGCGTTATTGGTTTGTCAGATCACACTTTAGGAACCGCCGTGTCAGTTGCGAGTATTGCGTTAGGCGCTAAAGTTATTGAGAAGCATTTTACCCTTTCAAGGGCGGAAGGAGGTGTAGATAGCACATTTTCCATGGAACCGTCCGAAATGAATAATTTGGTTAACGATGTAAATACCGCATACCAGTCATTTGGAGACGTGTTTTATGGTGCAACTGAGGCAGAAATTCCATCGTTAAAATTCAGGCGTTCGCTTTATGTAGTAAAAGACATTAAAAAAGGAGAACAGTTTAATCCTGAAAACGTCAAGTCAATAAGACCAGCAAATGGGTTGTCGACAAAATTTTATGAGAAAATTATTGGCAAGAAAGCAAGTAAAGATATTG
>NZ_BDHD01000082.1:0-8231 GCF_054786075.1 Treponema sp. R6D11
CCGCGTTGACAACAGCCCGCACGGAGTGATAGTCTGAATAGGCAGGTCCAGTAGCCCCGGGGATAGAGGGGCCGCCTCCTAAGCGGCCGGGCGGCTGTTTGGGGTCAGCCCGGGACCATTGCCAAAGCCCAACGGTTTTGGGTAAAGAGGTTTCGCAAACGCGGGAACTGACAGATTTCCAGTTGGGGCATTTGAATTCAACCGCGCACTTACTCGGCTTTGTAGCTGTGGAAGAAGGGTTCTTTAAAGAAGAAGGACTTAATGTTACGATGACGCAATTTGCAAGCGCCGGAGAAATGGTCGCCGGTCTTGAATCAGGCAAATTGGACGCGGCTTTTATAGGTTCCGTACCTGTTATTACAAATCAAGCCGCAGGACATGACATTACCGTATTTGGCGGCGCAATGTCCAACGGGCATGGTTTTGTACTTAAAACCAAATTTATACCTGCGAACTTTAAGCAGGGCGATATTAACGTGCTAAAAGGACGCAATATCGCCACCAACAAAAACAGCGTACAGGATTTTGAATTGCTGTATCTTCTTAAAACCAACAACATTCCGATTGGCGAAGGTTCTGACAAAGTAAACATTGTTTATTTTGAAAGCCAAAAAGACGCGTTTAACGCTCTTGCAAGCGATCAGATTGACGGCGTTTCGGTTTACTCGCCTTACGCGTCTATCGCCAAAAACGCGGGGCACACGGTTGTATATTACTGTAACGAGTTAAGCGCTTTTGAAAATCAGCCTTGCTGCCGTCAGGTCGCCCTTACAAGCGCGTTAGCTGAAAAACCGGAAACTTATATAGCTTTTGAACGCGCTATTATTAAGGCGTATAAATTCTCGCAGGAGAATCACCCAAAGACAGTAGAGGACGTGGCAAAATATATCACCATTGATAAAAGTGATATTGAGTACGAAGTCTACGGCGGACACGCGCTTTCTTATCCTGACCCTGACAAAAGAGGAACGACGCAATTAAAGAAAGGCGTTGTGGAATTTGGTTATACCAAAGGCGCTGATTATGATATTGAGAAGCAATACAATCTTGATATTTACAAGAAAGCATTGGCGCAAATATTAGCCAAGAATCCAAACGATTCTATCTATAAATCGCTTGATGCGCATTTTAAATCCGCCAACTAAAATCATGTGGAAGTGTATACAGGAGTTTTATTTTGAGCAAAATAGAAGTTAAAAACCTGTACGCCGAATATGAAGATAAAAACGGAAAATTCCTGGCATTGAAAGATGTTTCCTTCAATGTCGGAGAAGGTGAGTTCGTTTCGATTATCGGTTCCAGCGGTTGCGGAAAAAGTACGTTGCTTAGTATTTTGCAGGGTATTCTTTTCCCTTCCGCCGGAAGCGTTACCATAGACGGAAGCGTCATTACAGGTCCAAGTACCAATCGCGGCGTTGTCTTTCAGCATTATTCGCTGTTCCCATGGATGAGCGCCCGCGCCAACGTAGCTTTTGGATTAAAGCAGGTGAATAAAAAAATGCCTCGTAAAGAACGCTATAAAACCGCCGACATATTTTTAAAGAAAGTCGGTCTTAACGGTTTTGGGTATAAAAATCCTTACCAACTGTCTGGCGGCATGCAACAGCGTGTCGCTATAGCCCGCGCGTTGGCAATGAATACGGACATACTGTTAATGGACGAGCCGTTTGGCGCTATTGACGCAAAAAACAGATCCAATATGCAAGAGCTTCTTCTTTCATTGTGGGAAGGAGACGGACAGTCGGCAAAAAAGACGGTCGTGTTTGTAACTCACGACATTGACGAAGCTATTTTTTTATCGGATCGAATTATTATGCTAACCAACAGTCCCGGGCAGGTTGCAAAAGAATTTGCCGTTCCTTTCGGGCGACCGCGCGTTCATGCCGCGCTTCGTGATATAAACTCTTATATTCATCTTCGCAATATGCTGATGGCTTTGTTTTACGACGATAATACAGGCGCGTCCGCTGATGAGGAATTTATAATATGAACCAAATCGCCAAACGCCTTTTTACAATTACAAACGGCTTATTTATAGTTTTTTTATTAATTCAATTAATTCCCGATAAGACTTACAGAATTACAGATCATCCGCATTATACGCTTATTTTTATTGTATTATTGGAATTCTTTTTGTTAATGATTTCTTTTTTAATTAAGAAAGATCAAACGCGTCTTGTTATAACAGATATTGTCGGGGTAATTTACGCGTTTTTCATTTTTTGGTTATTGGCGACAGTCAAGCTGTCGTTTGTAAGCGTGGCGAAACAGGCGGTATTTCCCCCTCCTGGAGCCGTACTGTCGCAATTTGCCGTCGATTCAAGCAAAATGCTTGTGAATATAAGAGATTCACTTTTGCTAATTTTTGAAGGCTATATAATTGCGGTTGTGCTGGCTATTCCCCTTGGTTTATTTTTTGGGTGGAATATCCGTGTCGGCACTGTCGCAGGATATATTTCAAAATTTTTAAGTTCTATTTCGCCCATTGTATACATACCCTATGCAATTGTGCTTCTGCCCACTTTTCGCGCTGCGTCTATGCTCGTTATTATTGTCGCCTCTTTTTGGCCCACATTTGCAAGCACAATGA
This sequence comes from Treponema sp. R6D11, assembly GCF_054786075.1. Lineage (NCBI taxonomy): Bacteria > Pseudomonadati > Spirochaetota > Spirochaetia > Treponematales > Treponemataceae > Treponema > Treponema sp. R6D11. Next base: position 2,591 of record NZ_BDHD01000082.1, read on the forward strand.
GCGGCGTACAGAATGTTGAAAAACGGCTTATCGATTCCGCAAAGATGCTCTGCGTCGGAAAATTTACTATGCTGTTTCGAATAATTTTACCAGCCGCTCTGCCGCAAATTTTTATCGGTTGTAATCAAGGGCTTAGTGTATCTTTCATTTTGCTTGTCTCTGCGGAAATGATAGGCGCGCGCAGCGGAATTGGTTATTACGTTAACAATTACGCGAATTTCGGGAACTATACCAACGCCCTTGTTGGCGTAATCACAATCGGTATAGTTGTTACATTTATTACCTTTCTGTTTAATTTGGCGCAAAGGTTCCTGCTTCGCTGGAAACAATAAAAATACTAATTGGAGGATTTTATGGCAAACGACAATGAACTTTTTCAAAAACTTTCTGACGCGGTGGTTGAAATGGAAGAGGATACGGTCGAGAAAACGGCTAACCGTGTTGTAGAAGAAGGCTTGGACGCGTATCTGGCAATTGACAAGGGGCTTGCCAACGGCATGGAACGTGCGGGAAAATTATTCGAGGAACACGAGTATTTTGTGCCGGAGCTTATGATCTGCGCCGACGCGATGTATAAGGGATTGGATATTTTAACGCCTCATATAAAAACTGCGGAAGATGAAAAGAAAGCAACGGTTGTAATCGGTGTAATAGAAGGCGACACTCACGACATAGGAAAGAACCTTGTTAGAATCATGCAGGAGACCGCAGGTTTTAACGTGATTGATTTAGGGCGCGATATTCCTCCATCGGTCTTTGTAGACGAGGCGGTTAAGAATAATGCTGATATTATTGCCATTTCTACATTAATGACTACTACAATGGACGGCATGAGCGAGGTAATAGAAATATTAAAGGGACGCGGAATAAGAGACAACTTTAAAGTGATTGTCGGCGGCGGACCTATTTCGCAGGGCTTTGCCAACAAGATAGGCGCAAATGGGTATTCATCAAACGCCGCAGAATCAGTGCGTTTGGTAAAAAAATTATTGGAAGAGGTGTAAACTCTATGACACACGCAGAGCGTATTATAAAAATATCAAAATTGGAAAAACCAGACAGGGTTCCGTTTGCTTTGTTATCTTCGGGGACATGGTGCGTTGTTTCCCATGGGAGCAGTTTAAAAGAAGCTCTTACCCTTCCGGCAGAAAATATGGCGGAATGGCTTTACGACGGATATACTAAGGCGGACTCCGATTTGTCGTGGGTAGGCTCAGGCTACAATAATCTTGTTATAGAAGCTCTGGGCGGAAAAGTCAAATGGCGGAAAAAGGGAACGCCCGATGTCGCGGAGCCTTTTTTAAAATCCGCCGATGACGCGAAAAATGTTAATCCGGCTGTCATTCTTGAAAACCCAAATGTCCAAAAACTCTACGATGTTACGCGGCTTTTAGTCAAAAAAGAAAACGGCGAGCGTTTAGTTGGCGGCAGTATGTGGGGACCTTTTACCCTTGCGGGATTGCTTTTAGGCGCGGACTCGCTTATGAAAGGCATTTATAAAAATAGAGCGGCAGTTGAAGAAGTTTTGCGTTTTACATCAGAATTATATTTAACCTATATACAGGGATACATAGATGCGGGAGCTAAAGTAATTCAGATGGCGGAACCTTCCGCTTCCGGAGATATGATTTCAAGAAAACATTTTAATGAAGTCGCTCTGCCTTATATTAAAGAAACTTTCAGGCGGTTGTCCGGCAAGGATTTAATTTTAATACTGCATATATGCGGCGATACAACAAGTTGTCTTGATCTCATCGCGGAAAGCGGCGTTCATATTATGTCGCTTGATTATAAGGTAAAAATTGCGGCGGCGCGGGATGCGTTTGCCGGAAAAATAGCTTTTGCGGGGAATTTAGACCCTGTAAGTGTAGTGCAAAATGGCTCTCATGATGATATAGTAAATAAGACGGTTGATGGAATTAAAGAGGCGGGTGAAGACAGTTCTTATATCGTTATGCCCGGCTGTGATATTCCGCCCTTAACGCCGCTTAATAACCTGCAGTTGATTTCTAAAACTGTAAAAGAATATAAATAAGGAGAAAAAGCGTTATGGCAAAATACGCTAAAAAACTGACGGAGCTTATCGGTAAAACGCCGCTTCTACAACTTACGGATTTTTCGGCGGAGCGGAAATTGGAAGCCAAGTTAATCGCAAAGCTGGAATACTTTAATCCGCTCAGCTCTGTAAAAGACAGAATCGCCCTCGCCATGGTAGAGGACGCGGAAAAAAACGGAAAGCTGGATAAAGATACGGTAATTATCGAACCGACTTCCGGCAATACGGGAATTGGGTTAGCTTTTGTCGCTGCTTCACGCGGGTACAGGCTTATTCTTACCATGCCGGACACCATGAGCGTTGAAAGGCGCAATTTGTTAAAAGCTCTGAACGCGGAACTTGTGCTTACACCCGGCAAGGACGGCATGAAGGGCGCGATTAGAAAAGCCGAGGAGCTTTCGCTCTTTTTTGAAAAATCTTTTATCCCGCAGCAGTTTAACAACCCCGCCAACGCGCGTGTTCACCGAGAAACCACCGCCGTTGAAATCTGGAACGACTTGGACGGAGAGCTTGACGTATTTGTGGCGGGCGTTGGAACAGGCGGCACTATCACAGGCGTAGGCGAAGTTTTAAAAGAAAAAAACCCTAAAATTAAAATTGTAGCCGTGGAGCCTTATGACTCTCCTGTGCTTTCTGGCGGAGCGCCTGGACCGCACAAAATTCAGGGTATCGGCGCGGGATTTATTCCGAATGTACTGAACACAAAAATAATTGATGAAGTATTTAAAGTAAGAACGGAACAAGCCTTTGAAACCGCGCAGGATTTGGCGCGAACGGAGGGGCTTTTAGTGGGCATATCTTCAGCGGCGGCGGCTTTCGCGGCGGCGGAGGTTGCAAAGCGTTCCGAATACAAAGGCAAGACAGTTGTGGCTCTGTTGCCCGACACGGGAGAAAGATACCTTTCTACTCCGTTGTTTGACAGACCTCAAGTAATATAAAGGATGGTAAACAAATGGATTATTTAACGCACAAAGCGCCGCCGAAAAGAGAAGATCGTTTAAAAGCTTGTATTGTTTACGGCGGTAACTTATGTAATTTGGCGGACAAGGGACGCAAATGCGGCTGTCTGTCCGACGGAAAAAGAAAATTTGAACAAGGATCAATATGTTTGCTGTTACCCGGCATATCAATATTGAACTCTCTCCCAGACAATGTAAATATTGTTCATGGCGCTATAGGTTGCGGAGCCTGTTCTCACTCGCAGAACGCAAACGCCCGTTCCGGCGGAATGGCGCGCAAGGGAACAGTAAAGGACGCAGTATGGCTGTCAACGGCATTGAATGAAAGCGATGTTATATCAGGCGCGGAAAATAAATTATATGACGCGATTTTAGAAGCCGCCTCTTGTTTTACGGACGGAGAACAATCGGCGTTAACCCTTACCCGAAAGGCAAAAAACGCTCTGGACAGCGCGTCCTCGGTGGATTCATCGCTTGGGGAAATAAACAGGCGGTTTGAAAACCTGTACTATGAAGCGGAAGATATAGCGGGGGAATTCCGCTCTTACAAGGAAAGTCTTGCTTTTGATCCGCAAAGACTGGAAGAAGTAAATGAACGTCTTGCGTTTTTAAATAAATTAAAAAAGAAATATGCAAAAGACAGTCTTGCGGGAAACGAGGAAGAGGCTATTTTATTGTACAAAACCAACGCGCAGGCGGAAATAGAAGCTTTGAGTAGTGCGGAAGAAAACAAGGGCAAGTTAAAATCTGCAATCAGCGCTTTGGAAAAGTCGATAGTTTCAAAAGCCCAAGTTTTAAGGGAAAAAAGAACAGCCGCAAGCGCAAAATTAAGTCAGCTTATAACCGAAATACTAAAAAATCTGGGAATGCCAAATGCCCGTTTTCAGGCGGCGGTAGTACCGAAGCAGAATGAGGGGCAGACTACTTTTGGACCTTACGGCGCGGAAGAAATAGAGTTTTTAATTTCCGCCAATACAGGCGAACCGCTTAAAGATCTGGCAAAAATAGCTTCGGGCGGAGAGCTTTCCAGAGTAATGTTGGCGATTAAAACAGCCCTTTTGTCAGATAGCCGCCGCAATGAATCCGAAAGCGTTGAAACCCTCATTTTTGACGAAATTGACGCGGGTATTGGCGGGGAAGTCGCCCTTAAAGTGGGGGAGTATCTTGTAAAAATAGGTAAATTTAAGCAAATTTTTTGCGTTACACATCTAGCGAGTATCGCAGTTCGTGCCGATAATCATTTTAAGGTAGAAAAAAGAACCGAAGGCGGCAGAACCTACACCGGAATCGGACCATTAAGCGCCGATGGACGGAGAAAGGAGATTGCCAGGATGTTGGCGGGGGATGCGGGAACAGCCGCAATTGCCCACGCCGACGATTTGATTCAGAAATACGGAAAACGGAGTGATTAATGGCGAAGAATACCGATCAAGATCGGGCATTGTACCAAGAAAAAGTTAAAATTTATGTGGCAATGACCAAGGCGTTATTGGATACCGAAAAAAAAATTCTTGTAGAAGCGAAAAAAAATACGCCGAATTCTTCAATTCAAAAATTGGCTCTCGCCGACGAGATGCTTAATCTGGCTTCATATTATATCGCTATAAACGGAATGTCTCAGGCAGTCCTTAAATCAAAAAATGAGGAAGCCTTAAATGATGCCAGAAAATCGCTTTACAAGGCGGTAATTTACCTTGAAGAAGTTGTCAGTAATTTAATTGACGCTCCCTTCTCTGATTATCAGGACAAATTAATAGCGATAGAATCATACAATCAGGATCAAAGGTATCACTTGATTTGTAAAATGGGATTTGCCATAGATCTTCTGGAACAGGCTTACGGCGACAATTCAAAATGGAGATGGACATTTGTCGATCTTGAAGGTCGTTTTGCGGTAACTGCAAAAAATATAATTGATTTAAAAGCTATTTATGAACAAATGGCTCCCGGAGCGGAATATTATGACTCTACCGTGTATCATCTTAGATTGGTAAAAAAACTTATTTCGCAAGCTGCGGATCGTTACCGCGAAAAATACGAGCTTTCCACAGGGCAGGTTCTTGATTTTAAAACAGGGATAAACTTTCTTAGCGCGTTACGCCGTTTGCACATTGTTCTTTCCGAGAACGAAGAATCTAATGAAATAAAAAAGAAATTGGCAATCTGGTCAGCCAAACTTGAGACCGATCATAAAAAGCAGGAAGAAGCCAAAAAGAGAGCATGAGCCGATTCTTTTTAAAGGATGCAGATTGCAATATGAGGATAAAATATAAATAGATGAAAAAAATGTTTTTCCCGGTAATTTTTACTCTGTTTCTGGTTGTTCCAGTGGGTATTTTCGCTCAAAGCAAGGATCACACCCCCTATGTGTCGCAAATTAAAGTTGAACCCAGAAATAACCTGATAAGGATTACATGGGTAGATTCTCCTGATGCAAAAGGTCCTGTTTACATATACAGATCTGCCCGCCCTTTTAACGGCGTTATTCCGGCGAATATCAGACCTGTAGTTGTAAGGTACGGAGAACAATATTACATTGATGATTCCGACGACATGAAAAATGTTTATTACTTTATCGCGGCAAGCGATACGTCCGGTCAGCGTTACGATATTATTCTTCCCAAAA
>NZ_BDHD01000083.1:0-7929 GCF_054786075.1 Treponema sp. R6D11
TAATATAGTTTACTCGAAAAATTGGTCGGTCTGCAACTTGACGGCAAGGGATTGTTTATCGCTCCGAATATAGTTTACTCGAAAAATTGGTCGGTCTGCAACCAATGGCAATAGCAACAACAACAACGCGAGAATATAGTTTACTCGAAAAATTGGTCGGTCTGCAACCCCGAAAGCAAAACGCCCGGCCTTGTTTCTAATATAGTTTACTCGAAAAATTGGTCGGTCTGCAACGGCGGGTATGCTGGACACGGAAAACCCGGTAATATAGTTTACTCGAAAAATTGGTCGGTCTGCAACCAACGCCGCCGGATCGCATGACGTTGATTCAATATAGTTTACTCGAAAAATTGGTCGGTCTGCAACCGGCAGATGTTCCGTCCAAATTATCATTTTAATATAGTTTACTCGAAAAATTGGTCGGTCTGCAACTAACTTACAAAATATAACTTGTCAAGTATTAATATAGTTTACTCGAAAAATTGGTCGGTCTGCAACCGTTGGAGTGGGGTTATTGTCTACATTAAAATATAGTTTACTCGAAAAATTGGTCGGTCTGCAACGAGCAGTAATCCATACAACGGGTTGATTCGAATATAGTTTACTCGAAAAATTGGTCGGTCTGCAACAAAACCATTACATTATCTGAACCGCTTGTAATATAGTTTACTCGAAAAATTGGTCGGTCTGCAACGGGAATTGACCAGACAAAACAGAAACAACAATATAGTTTACTCGAAAAATTGGTCGGTCTGCAACTAAGCGACCTGAACCAAGCCCAGTTAATCCAATATAGTTTACTCGAAAAATTGGTCGGTCTGCAACACAACAGTCCGCAAAACTTTCAGAGCCGTAATATAGTTTACTCGAAAAATTGGTCGGTCTGCAACTAGCGGTAGTACGGATGTTATATTTAGGAAAATATAGTTTACTCGAAAAATTGGTCGGTCTGCAACAAAGAAGTTGAGTTTAATGTAAACAACGCCAATATAGTTTACTCGAAAAATTGGTCGGTCTGCAACACGGACGGCAAACTGCTGATACCCGAAGCAATATAGTTTACTCGAAAAATTGGTCGGTCTGCAACCCTCTTTTACAACGTCTCCGCTAGCCATTCAATATAGTTTACTCGAAAAATTGGTCGGTCTGCAACAGATGTACTTTTCATCATGTGTTTTAAACTAATATAGTTTACTCGAAAAATTGGTCGGTCTGCAACCGGAAGGAAGATTAAAACTCGTCCCCTTGTAATATAGTTTACTCGAAAAATTGGTCGGTCTGCAACAAGTGATTAACGCCAACGAACTTCTTGTAAAATATAGTTTACTCGAAAAATTGGTCGGTCTGCAACGACGCTTCCCGAAGGGGTACGCCGGTTGTAATATAGTTTACTCGAAAAATTGGTCGGTCTGCAACTGAACTGGCGGACGAAGGGACGGAAAGGCAAATATAGTTTACTCGAAAAATTGGTCGGTCTGCAACAATCAGAGCCGTACAGAACTTACCGCCGGAATATAGTTTACTCGAAAAATTGGTCGGTCTGCAACCTATCGATCCGTCCCAGTTCGTGAATTCCAATATAGTTTACTCGAAAAATTGGTCGGTCTGCAACACAGTGCTGAGGTTAATGCTATTTTTGACTAATATAGTTTACTCGAAAAATTGGTCGGTCTGCAACAGAGAAAATGATAAGAATCAGAAAAAAATAATATAGTTTACTCGAAAAATTGGTCGGTCTGCAACGGAAACAAACATGGTCTTAAAGGTTTATAAAATATAGTTTACTCGAAAAATTGGTCGGTCTGCAACAGCCCAAGCCATGGGAAACCGCCTGTCCAAATATAGTTTACTCGAAAAATTGGTCGGTCTGCAACCAATGGCACGAGTTATCATTTTTTTTGTGGCGTTAACGTTGCCTTCAAAGCGAATAGTTAATAAATCGTCTCTGGCTATTCTTTTAAACCCGTCATGAATGGTGATAAGTAACGGGTCGTCATTTTTATTAATCCCCATGCGAGAAAGGTCAAATCCAATATTGGCGTCATGATTAGGTCTCTTAAAAGTATGGTTTAATATTTCTCTGTACCAAGAAACTCTGTCGGCTTTTATCCAAAAATCCTTATATACTTTTTCTTCTGATATGTTTTCCTCCTTGTTTAAAATATTTTTATTAAATCGCTTGACAATATCGTCTTTTGTAAGTATATTTTTAGTAGAAGGTTCTTTTTTATGGCGAGGAGGCAATTGGCGCCGGCCCCATAATTGAGAGCCTTTGTTTTTTATGTATAGTATCTTTTGTTCGTCATTAATTTTTCCAAAGGAAATATGACAGTTTAATGTAAAAATACCAGTGATGTTCCGCTAAACGATAAGTTAAGCCATATATATCATATTTTAATTTCTTTCAGGGGGTATGTTATGACAAGATTTATACCCTATTGTACAAAAACACACCTATTAAGCTATAATAACCCTAAAAGGAGAGACACCCTATGCCCCATGTAATAATTAAAACAATCTCAGGTCCGTCAAAAGAGGAACTGCAAAAAGCGGCGGAGCAAATTGGCGATATTGTCAATAAGACTTTGGGGAAACCTAAAAAGTATATTTCGGTTTCTTTTGAAGAATATTCATTTGATGAATGGGAAGGCGTTTATAAAGAATTTATCAAAGATAAGGATAATCTGCTGGTAAAACCGGGTTATTCTGATCCTAAAACTTTTCAATAATCCCTTCCAACTTCGCCTTGCACTCAAGTGGCAACGCAATCGCTTTTAACCGAGATTTTTCACCGCTAAGAAACCGCAAATCCCGCTTGAGGCAATCAAGCGTTTTTGATAAAAAGTTTAGCAACTCGGCGTTTGCCTTGCCATCTTCGGGATCGGCGGCAAGGCGTATGCGCAGGCGTCCGTCTTTAATTCCGGCTAATTCAGTTTTTGACGCGCCAGGGACGGCTTTTATTTCCAATCTAATTCCGTCGCTTTCTAAACGAAAACAATTATTCATATTACTTTTATCCGCTTTTTCCGCAAAGAAGTCTTACTTCTACGCGGCATTGTTGTCGCATGGCGTAAATTCTCGCAGGGTGCAGGCGATTGTGGCTCGGGCGTTTGCGATAAATGCGTCCAGCGGTTGGTAGCTTAAAAGAGCTTCGCTTCCGTATTTTTTTTGAAACATATCGACCATTGTTTCCGGATCAATTTTTTTCTCATACATATCCAAAATAAAATTTTTGCAGGTTGTGGCTATTTCCAATGATTTATCAAAAAAAACATTTGCGTCTTTTTCATCGGCAATTCCTTTATGCGGCAGGGACAAATATTTATAAGGTACTTTGCGGCATTTTTCTATAGAATTAACCGTGTCAGTATAACTTGTCAGGTAAAGGGGATACACATTATCATCGGGCAGTAAAATTCCGGTTGACTCGCTTGTTATCAATAATTCAAGCTCTGGAATAAAAAAACTAAGAGCGTCCCTTGTGTGTCCGGGCGTTTCCAGTATTTTAACCGAAAGATCGCCAAGCGAAATAATATCGCCGTCTTTAACAATAACGTCCGCGTGAAAATCATCGTCACTGTATGAAGTATCAATTTTTGCGTTATATTCATTAGCCGCCACAATTGAAAGTTCCCTAATAACTCTGCGCGGAGTGTCTTTTAACAAAACAGCCGCACCGGCTTGCGATGTTACAAGTTTAAGCGATGACCATTCTTTCCTAAAGTAAGGTAGCGAGCCGATATGGTCGTAATGGGTATGCGTAATAAACAGATAATCCAGAGGTCTGCCTTTCAGAGCGTTTTTAACATTTTTTATTGTAGCATCCGCGCAATGAGACATACCGCAGTCAAATAATGCGGTATATTTTTCGCCAATAAGCAGGTTCCCTTCGCTTGTCCTATGCGCGATGCAATTAATATATCTTTCCATTTATACCGGCGATGAGACTTGAACTCATACATACTTGCGTACGGTAGATTTTGAGTCTACTGCGTCTGCCATTCCGCCACGCCGGCTCTATCTCACTATATCAATCCCCGATTATCTTCACAAGCACCCGCTTTCTGCGTTGCCCGTCAAACTCGCCGTAGAAGATCTGCTCCCAGGGACCAAAGTGCAATTTGCCGCCGGTTACGGCTACTACTACCTCGCGCCCCATTATTTGGCGCTTCATGTGGGCATCGGCGTTTACTTCGCCTGTATTGTGGCGGTAGCCGGAGACAGGCTCGTGGGGGGCGAGTTTTTCAAGCCAGACATCAAAGTCGTGATGTAAGCCGGACTCATCGTCATTGATAAAAACACTGGTGGTGATGTGCATGGCGTTTACAAGGCATAAACCTTCCTGTATGCCCGATTCGCTTAAAAGGGCTTCAACTTCGCCTGTAATATTGATAAATTCCCTCGGTTTTTTGGTGTTGAACCACAATTCTTTAGTTATTGACTTCATGGCTCATTATATGCCGTAGAACGCTCCTTTTCTAGCGTTTTTCTGTTTGTTTTTCTTGACAATACCGCCATGTCGGGGCAAAATAATATAGAAAGAAATATCAATAAAAGGAGTCTTTTGTGAGCCATTCAACAGATAAAATCAGAAATATCGCTATTGCGGGTCATGGTCAGACTGGAAAAACCACGCTTTTTGAGCATTTGCTGTTTGCGGGCGGGGTTATTGCCAAGGCGGAAACGTTGGAATCCGGTAAAACTACCAGCGATTATAGCCAGGAAGAAATCGAAAGAAAAATATCGATATATGCGGCATTGGGTCACATCGAAAAAGACGGGACTAAAATTAACCTTTTGGATACGCCCGGCTCGTCCGACTTTACAGGGGCTGTTATTTTAAGTTTTCGCGCGGCGGAATTTGCGCTGTTGACAGTAGACGGAAAATCAGGCGTTCAGATTGAGACTATTAAATTGTGGAGAAACCTTGATCAAAGGGGAAAGCCAAGAGGCGTTTTTGTTACAAAAATGGATAACGATCAAGCCGACTTTAACAGGACGTTGAGCGACATAAAAGAAAAATTTAAAGTTGAGCCTGTGGCGATTACACTGCCCATGGGAAGCGGCGGCAGTTATAAGGGAGTTATTGATGTTCTGCATGAGAAAGCGTACATCATGCAGGGCGAAGCTTTGGAAAAAGAAGAGGCTATTCCTGCCGAATTTAAAGACGCTGTTGCGGCGGCGCGTGAAAAACTGATAGAAGCGGCTGCTGAAGGCGATGATGGCTTAATGGAAAAATATATCGAAAACGGGTCTCTTTCCGCCGAAGAAATGAAAAAGGGTCTTATAGAAGCGCTTGCGGAAAATAAATATGTTCCCGCCTTTGCCGGCGCTCCTCTTAAAAATTCCGGCGTTCTTCCTTTAATCGGCTTTTTTGTTGATGTCTCTCCTAATCCGCGCACGGCAAAAGACGCGGTTCTTGACGCGGAAGGCAAGGAATCGCCCGTCGCCATCGATCCTGATAAACCGATGTCGGCGCTTGTTATTCGAACAAATTACGATCAATTCTCCGGTAAACTTTCATGGATAAAAATTATTACAGGAAAACTTGTTGCGGATACTGAAATGCTAAATGTTACTGAAAATAAAAAAGAGCGTATCGGGAAGCTTTATACTTGTCAGGGGAAAAAACTTGAAGAAGTAAGAGAATTGTCGGCTGGCGATATAGGCATTATTACAAAAGCCGCGACTTTAAAAACCAACGATACTTTGGCGGCGGCTGATACTAAAAACTTTGTCCACCTAAAACTGCCTGAGCCTGTTCATTCTGTCGCGGTAAACGCGCTTGCTAAAAAAGACGAGGACAAACTTGGCGAATTCCTTGTCCGCGCGGCGGAAGAAGACAAGACTTTCCGCTACCACTACAATGGAGAAACAAAAGAATCGGTAATTTCAGGAATGGGCGAATTACAGATAAATATTATTCTGGAAAAAATTAAACACAACCAAAAGATCGACGTGGAAACTCGTGTTCCAAAAATAGCCTACCGCGAAACAATTACAAAAAAAGCGGGCGCAGAATATACCCACAAAAAACAGACAGGCGGTCATGGGCAATACGGAAAGGTTGTATTGGAAATTGCTCCTCTTGCTCGCGGCGAAAAGTATCAATTTGTTAACGCCATTTTTGGTGGTGCTATTCCAAAAAACTTTATCCCAGGAGTAGAGAAGGGCATTGTTGAAGGAATGGCGCACGGCACTTTGGCGAGCTATCCTGTAGTTGATGTGGAAGTAAAACTTACAGACGGAAAACATCACCCTGTAGACTCCAATGAATTGTCGTTTAAACTTGCGGCGCGTAACGCTTTCCGCGAGGCGATGAAACAGGCAAACCCCACTCTGCTTGAACCAATTATGAATTTGACAGTCTTTATCGAAGAAAAATATTTAGGCGATGTAATGAGCGACCTTTCAGGAAAACGCGGCAAGATTCACGGGCAGGATTCCGCAGGCGGTATCGCGGAAGTAAAAGCGGAAGTCCCAATGTCGGAACTTTTACGTTATTCTATAGACTTGCGCTCAATAACTTCGGGAACCGGCTCTTTCAATGTGGATTTCAGCCACTACGCCCCAATCTCAGGACGCATAGCCGACGAAGTTATCAAAGCTCGCGAATCGTTCAAGGTACAAGAAGCGGACGAATGATGTAACTTTAAAAAACCTAAAAGGTTTTTTAAAGTTACTTGAAGAAAATCGCAAATACATTTGTGTAAAGATTTATTTTAGAGCGATTTTCTTCATCAACGCTCGTCTACGTCGGTGTACTTTAGGCGGGGTTGGACGCATTTGTAGGCGGGGCGGATTATCCTGCCGCCAGCGATAATTTCTTCTAATCGGTGGGCGCACCATCCGGCTATTCTGCTTATGGCGAAAATCGGGGTGTTTAAATCTTGCGGGATACCGAGCATTTTGTAAACAAAACCGGAATAAAAATCTACGTTGGTGCAGATGTCCTTGTCTGAGCCTTTTACCTTTTTAAAGACAATCGGAGTAAGTTTTTCTATCAGGCAATGAAGGTTAAATTCTTCTAACATTCCTTTTTCTTCTGCCAACGCTTTTGCCTTATCGCGTAACAGGCTTGCGCGTGGGTCTGTTATGGTGTAAACGGCGTGTCCCTGTCCGTATATCAGTTTTGATCCGTCGTAAGCCTGTCCTTTAAGAATTTTTTCAAGGTAGTCTGATACTTCCTTTTCGCTTTCCCAATTTTTAACATTCTTCATAATGTCGTCCATCATGCCGATAACTTTTGCGTTTGCCCCGCCGTGTTTAAACCCCTTTAGCGAACCGATGCTGGCGGCAATTGCGGAGTAGGTGTCTGTCTCGGAAGACGAAACAACATGAACTGTAAACGTAGAGTTATTACCGCCGCCGTGTTCAGCGTGAAGAACAAGGGCAAGATCCAATAACTGTGCTTCGTATTTGGTGTATTTCATGTCCTGCCTTATAAGCGAAAGAAATGTTTCCGCGCTTGATAATAACGGATCGGACGGGTGAATAATTAAACTTTCTTGTTCAAAGTGGTGTTTTTTTGACATATAAGAATACGCGGTAATTGTAGGAAGACGCGCGATAAGTTCTACGCATTGGCGCAGAACATTTTCAGGCGATTGATTTTCCGGTTCTTCATCATAAGCGTATAGGGCAAGTATGGAAGATGCCAATTTATTCATTATGTTGCGCGACGGAACTTTCATAATTACATCTTCTACAAAGTTTTTTGGGAGGACGCGGTTTTCTCCCAACAACTTGTTAAAGTTTTCAAGTTGTTTTTGGTTTGGAAGTTTTCCAAAGAGAAGAAGATATATCGTTTCTTCAAAACAAAAACGGTCGTTTTCTAGCGCTTCGGTTGTTATGTCTTCTACATCAATGCCTCTGTAGTAGAGTTTGCCAGGAATGGGGACTTTTTCCCCTTCATCGACAATGTAGCCG